>NZ_JBEPEL010000138.1:0-8862 GCF_040300825.1 Streptomyces sp. NPDC000229 | reverse complement strand
CGGCGCCGCTCGCCGGGTTGCTGGCCGAGGCGACGGTGGAGACGGTCATGGAGGAGGTGTTCGGCCGCTCCCAGCGCAAGTCCAGGGGCGCAGCCGAGCAGCCCGGTGAGCCGGCCGGCCGTGCCCGCCGAGCTGTAGGCCTAGACCTCGCCGTCCGGGGCCGATGTCCGCTCCGGACGGCGGAAGGCGGCCCGGTAGGCGCTCGGGCGGCGACCGGTGTGGCGGGCGAAGAGGGCGGCGAAGGTGCCGGGGTCCTGATAGCCGACGGCCGCGGCGATGGCGGCGACCGTGCGGTCGGTGGTCTCCAGAAGATGGCGGGCGCGGCGGACCCGGGAGGCCTGCAGATGGGCCAGCGGGCTGCGTCCGGTCTCTTCGGCGAAGCGGCGCAGCAGCGTGCGCGTGCTGACCTGGAAGACGTCCCCCAGCGCGACGAGGTCGTACCGCTCGGCGAGGTTCTGATCGAGCCGCCGCATCACCCGCTGGGAGAATTCCCGGCCGGGCTGCGGGAGGAGCCGTGGGTCGACGTACGGAGTCTGGGATGTCCGCGCGTCATCGACGAGCGCCACCCGTGCGGTGGTCCGGGCCACCGCAGCACCGTTGTGCCGGCGGATAAGGTCCAAAGCGAAGTCGTACATGGCGCTGAAGGCGGCCGTGGTCGTCACCCCCGTGTCGGTGACGACCAGGCGCTCGGGCCGCACATCGGCGTCCGGGCAGCGCCTGGCCAGTTCACCGGCGTGCAGCCAGGAGGTGGTGGCCATGCGCCCGTCGAGGAGCCCCGCCCCGGCGAGCAGGAACGCGCCCACGCACAGGGAGACGACGGCGGTGCCGGCGGCGGCCTGCGCGCGGATCGCCGCGATCTCGGGAGCCAGCCGGGCGAGCCGCGCGTCGAGGTCGGTGTCCGGGCGCAGTTCGAAGCCGGGAACCACGAGGACGTCGACCTCGCACAAGGGACGCACGTCCAGGCTCGCGCCGCCCGAGGCGGTGACGCGGCGGCGCGGCGAGACGACTGACACCCGGTAGCCGGGCGCGTCCGGTCCGGCGACATGCTCCGCCATCGTCAACAGGTCGGGGACGCCGGACACTTCGGACGCGAAACAGCCCGGGTACGCCAGGACCCCGACCCGCAGCGTATCCGGCCCCGTGCCCGGACCCACCACTTCCTCCGCCTGCCGCGCCGCCTCCGCCATCGGTCCCGTACCCCTCTGGTGCCCCTGGCCCCCGGTCGCCGACCGCAACCCGCTGGCCTCGCTCGTGTGGCGAGATTACCCCTGTCCTCGGCGATCCCGCCCCTCACCCGGCGGCCGGCCCGGGGACCAGGCTTGCCCCATGAGCGACGACGATCCGATCACCGACTTCACCCGCCGGAGCATGGCCGTGGAGGGGGTGGAGAAGACGGTGTACGTGGCCGGGGCCGGGCCCGCGGTCGTGGTGATGCCCGAGATGCCGGGCATCAGTCCCGACGTCCTGCGGCTCGCGCGCTGGGTGCGGGACGCGGGCTTCACCGTCCATGTGCCCTCCCTGTTCGGGACGGACGGCGCCTACCCCACGGTCGAGGGCGGCCGGGAAGTCGTCCGCCGCGCCTGCGTCAGCGCCGAGTTCCGCGCTTTCTCCGGGGGCGGCACCAGCCCGGTGACGGTCTGGCTGCGCGGCCTGGCACGCCAAGCCCACGTCGCCTGCGGTGGGCCGGGGGTGGGCGCGATCGGCCTGTGCTTCACCGGCAACTTCGCCCTCACCATGGCCCTGGAACCGGCGGTGATCGCCCCCGTGGTCAACCACCCGTCGCTGCCGCTCGACGACCCCGGAGGACTCGAACTCGACACCGCGGACGCGCGCGCGGTGTGCGACCGGCTCGACCGCGACGGACTCACCGTCCTCGCCTACCGCTTCGAAGGCGACCGCTGGTGCACGGGCCGGCGCTTCGCCGCCTACCGCGCCTTGCTCGGTGACGCCTTCGACGGGCGCGTCCTCCAGGCCGGCGCCGCCAACCCGGCTCCGCCGCCCTCCTTCGCCGAACTCGTCGGCACTCCGCACAGCGTCGTCACCGCCCATCTCGTCGACGAGGCCGGCCACCCCACGGTCCAGGCCCGCGACGAGATCCTCGCCTTCCTCACCGACCGCCTGGGCCCGGGCCGCTGACCGCGATCGCCCGTCGGGGGCAATGGTGTGAGAGACAGTTGGTCTTGGTGTCTTGACGCTGGTCGGTGGCTCTTTCGGGGGTGGGGGTCCCTGGGAGGAGCCCCGGAACACCGTCAGTACCTCCGGCACTTCGCCACCTGGCACCAAATGCGGCGCCTGCGGGCCAAGACGGAGAAGGGACCGCTGGGACGTTCCCAAACCAACCACACCAAACGGGAGGTCACCCAGGCTGGTGCCTGCCTCGCATGGCTCGCCGACCGAGCCGCTCCATCGGGCAGTGCCAACAGGGTGATATCGACGCCTGGCACACCGAGAACCTGGCCACCCGCCGTCCGTCCCAGTCATTCCTGCGGTGGTGGCATGAAGACCGGCCGGATGCCCCGTCTTGCTCTGCCCGGAGGTCATCACCCAAGACCGGGAACCGCTGCACCAGCACCGCTGGCCCGCGATGCTCCGGCGTGTCCTCGATGACGACTCCTTGTCCCTGCGGGCCCGGGCCGCCGCCCCCCTCGTTCGCCTCTATGCGCAACCCGTCAGCCGTATCGTCCGCCTCACCGTCGATGGCATCACCGACGACGGGACGACCGTCACCGTCCAACTGGGAGACCCGCTCTCCCCGCTGCCGGAGCCCGTCGCCGACGTGATGCGGGCCTACATCCGGTTGCGCCAGCACCTGCCATCCGCCAGTAGCAGAAGCGCACAGTGGCTCTTTCCCGGCCGCTGGCCCGAACAGCCGATGAACCCGAACCCGGTCAGTCTCCAGGTCCACCTGCGTGAGATCGGCGTTCCGCCACAGCGCGGCAGAGCCGCCGCGATCCGCCAGCTCGTCCTCCAAGCGCCGGCACCCGTCATCGCGAAGGCGCTGGGTCACCACGACAAGACCGCCATATGCGCCCGGCGATCACACACGCTGACAGGAGCGACGTGGTTGCTCTGGTGGGCCAAGCCCCCGGGACCGGCCCGATGTCAGAACCAGGTGGCATGCTCTGCCGCCATGAACAAACAGCAGTTCTGGCAGCTCATTGAGGCAGCCCGCAACCAGGCGTCCAACCCGAACGACGGCGAGGATGTCGCCCGCCGGGCAACCTCGCAGCTGGCCACGCACCCGGCCGAGGAGATCGTCGCCGCTCAGCAGGTGCTGTGGAACCTGATGGCAGCCTCCTACACGAACCCTCTGTGGGCCGCTGCCTACGTGATCAACGGTGGATGCTCCGACGACGGCTTCGACTACTTCCGTGGCTGGTTGATCGCGCAGGGACGCGAGGCCTTCGAGCGCATAGTCGCTGACCCCGATGCCCTGGCAGAACTGCCCATCGTGCGAGCGTCAGCGGCCGACGGACTCGATCTCGAGTGCGAGGAGGCGCTAAGCATCGTCTGGAACGCACACATCATGGCGACCGGCAAACAACTCCCTGACGATGCGTTCACCATCCGGTACCCGGAGCTGGACCCCACCTGGAACTTCGATTTCGACGACCACAGCGAAATGACTCACCGACTGCCCCGCTTGGCAGCTCTCTATATGCAGTGAACCGAAGCTCGCAGTTACAAGGCGAGGTCGAACAGCGGAGGGCGAGGCTCCCGCACATCACGGTCCGTCACACCATGAGGGCATGAAAACGTCTCCGCTGACGAATATGCGACACCTCAACATGTGGGCCTACCAGTCCCGAGGCGGCAGAGGCCCATGGCTTCAGGGAGATCGAAGCCTGTTCAGCGGGAACTCGCCGGGTCGGTCCCTGTGCATCAACTGGGCGTATCCGTGGCTTGGGAGGGAACCTTGGGGTGGGCCGCGAGGCGGCGGGCTTCGGCCGTGACCTCGGCATCGACCTGGTCCACGGTTCTGTCGCCGTATTCGAGGACGTCGTACTCATCGTCGAGTTCGGCGAGCCGCTCGGTCAGAGGCACCTCATGTCCGTAGCGCTGGTGAATCCGAAAAGTGAACTCCCGAGGCGTGAGCTCGCCGGCGAGCATGTGGCGTGCGAGGGCTCGGGCGGCGGCTTCTTGGCCGGCCTCGCTGGCGACCGGGTAGAAGGTGAGGCCGAGTTCGTCGAGTGCTGCGGGAAGCAAGCCGTGGACGTCGTAGTCCGCCTCGGCGCGGATGCAGGCGGCGAGGCTTCGAAGGCCGGGGGTGTCGAGTCCGGCGACGAGCGCATTACAGGCGGCACTGACGACATCGCTCGCCCGGATTTCCCCCACACTCCAGAGGGCAGCATGGTCCTGGAGAGCGATCGCTGCTGCTTTGGTCGACGTCACTTGCCCATGGTTCCCTTCACGGCGTGTCCCGGTCTAGCAGGTTTCATCGAAGGTGCTGTTCAGCGGCCTGTTCCTACAGGGCTCGCGCGGACTCTGCATAGCGCATCGCTGTCTTCTCGCCGAACCCGAACACCTCGGCCAGATGGAGCGGATCGGCGGGGCCCGTGGGTAGGGCCGTGGCGCTCCCGCACGCTGCGGAAGCTGGACGGACCCGCTTCTGTGACTGGGCGCTCTGGTTGCCCGACTGGTCAACCAGAGCGCCCAAAGGAAGTGCTGGCCGGCGTGGTCGCCGGAGCGGGGGCACCACCCCGCGTCCGGTCAGCGGATGGCGAGGAACTCGAGCGTGTCGATCACGCGGTTCGAGAAGCCCCACTCGTTGTCGTACCACGCGACGACCTTGACGTGGCGGCCGTCGACGCGGGTGAGGGCCGAGTCAAAGATCGACGAGGCGGGATTGCCCGTGATGTCGGACGACACGAGCGGGTCGTCCGAGTACTCGAGGATGTCGGCGAGCGGCCCCTCCGCTGCGGCACGGTACGCCGCCAGCACGTCGTCGCGCGTCACTTCGCGGGCGACGGTCGTGTTGAGTTCGACGATCGAACCCACCGGCACCGGTACGCGGATCGAGTCACCCGACAGCTTGCCCTCGAGGTTCGGCAGCACCAGGCCGATCGCCTTGGCGGCGCCGGTCGTGGTCGGCACGATGTTGACACCGGCGGCCCGGGCGCGACGGGCGTCGCGGTGCGGACCGTCCTGGAGGTTCTGCTCCTGCGTGTAGGCGTGCACCGTCGTCATGAACCCGTGTTCGATACCGGCGAGTTCATCGAGGACCGCGGCCAGCGGCGCGAGCGCGTTGGTGGTGCAGGAGGCGTTCGAGACGATGGTGTGCACGGCCGGGTCGTAGGCGTCGGTGTTGACCCCGAACGCGAGCGTGACGTCGGCGCCGTCCGACGGCGCGCTGACGAGTACCTTCTTCGCGCCCGCGTCGAGGTGGGCCCGGGCGGCCTTGGCCGAGGTGAAGCGGCCGGTGGCTTCCAGGACGATGTCGACGCCGAGTTCGGCCCACGGCAGCTGCGCCGGTTCGCGCTCGCCCAGCACCGTGATCCGACGACCGTCGACGACGAGGGCGTCCCCGTCGACGGTGACCGGGCGACCGAGCCGGCCGGCCGTGCTGTCGTAGGCGAGCAGCCGGGCGAGAGTGGCGGGCTCCGTCAGGTCGTTGACGGCCACGATCTCGAGGGCACTGTCGCGCTCCAGCAGTGCGCGCAGCACATTGCGTCCGATGCGGCCGAATCCGTTGATGGCGATGCGAGTCATGAGTGATGTCCCTTCCCTTCCCCATCAGGCTCGCCCGCGACCGGCGCCGCCGACAGTGGCGGGATCGCCATGGTTCACAAGGATCCCGCCACACCCGCCGGACGGTGCCGGGCGGGTTACTCGCCCCGGGTGAACGTGCGCCGGTACTCGCTCGGTGTGGTGCCGAGGATGCGCTGGAAGTGCAGGCGCAGGTTCGCGCCGGTACCGAGCCCCACGTCGGCGGCGATCTGTTCGACGCCGCGCTGCGAACGCTCGAGCAGTTCGCGGGCCAGGTCGATGCGGGCGCGCATCACCCACTGCATCGGCGTGTAGCCGGTCTCCTCGACGAAGCGCCGGGAGAACGTGCGCGGCGAGACCCCCGCCTGCCGCGCCAGTATGTCGAGGGTGAGGGGTTCGCCGAGCCGGTGCAACGCCCACTCGCGGGTGGCGGCGAACCGCTCGCCGAGCGGCTCGGGGACGCTGCGCGGCACGTACTGTGCCTGGCCGCCGCTGCGGTAGGGCGCGGCAACCAGACGCCGGGCCGCGTGATTGGACGCGGCCACTCCGAGGTCGCCGCGCAGGATGTGCAGGCACAGGTCGATGCCGGAGGCGGCGCCGGCCGAGGTGAGCACGCTGCCCTCGTCGACGAACAGCACGTTCTCGTCTACCTGGACGAGCGGATGCCTGGCCATGAGCGCTCGCGTGTAGTGCCAGTGCGTCGTGGCGCGCCTGCCGTCGAGCAGGCCGGTGGCGGCGAGCGCGAAGGCGCCCGTCGAGATGGCGGCGAGCCGCGCGCCCCGGTCGTGGGCGGCGATCAGTGCGTCGACGACGGCCTGCGGCGGGTCGTCGCGGTCCGGGAACCGGTAGCCGGGGACGAAGACGATGTCGGCCCACGCCAGCGCGTCGAGGCCGTGGGCGACGGAGTACGCGAGGCCATCCCCGCCGGTCACGAGACCGGGTGTCGCCCCGCACACCCGCACCTCGTACGGCATGCTCGCGCGGGTCGTGAAAACCTGCGCAGGAATTCCGACGTCGAGCGGCTTCGCACCCTCGAGCACAAGGACGGCGACGCGATGCAGGCGGGGTGCAGGCACAGGAAGAGGTTACGCGGGGCGGGACTCCGATACGCCCACCGCACGGACCGGGCAGACGACACACCGGCCGGGCTGTCTTTCACGTTGCGGTCCGGAGCCCGGGAACTGCTGAGCACACGTCGCAGGGACGACGGAGGTCAGGCGGGTGCCTCGTGGGGCTCAGGGCGTACGGGGG
Source organism: Streptomyces sp. NPDC000229 (assembly GCF_040300825.1). Taxonomy (NCBI): domain Bacteria; kingdom Bacillati; phylum Actinomycetota; class Actinomycetes; order Kitasatosporales; family Streptomycetaceae; genus Streptomyces; species Streptomyces sp. NPDC000229. The sequence continues at coordinate 1,905 of NZ_JBEPEL010000138.1, read as the reverse complement.
CAGCCCGTCGCGCAGGATGGCTGTGTTCGCCCCACCCCAGAACCTTGACCGGACCGAATACCAGGACCGCGTCCGTTCCCCCGAGTGCGCGCTGTTCTCGGCAGAAGCGGCCGGAGAAGCGGTACCCCGAAGTAGTCCGTGGCCATTCCGTCGCGCAGCGCCGGGTCGGCCACCTCCCTTCAGGTGCCAGGCACCAGGCCTGCTCAAGCTGACCGCGGGCGTTCGTGAAATGCACCCAGGGACGGGGAGAGGCAAGGGCATGTGGAGCGGGGCAACGCAGGGACACGGACAGCAGCCGTGCTGGGAACCGTCTCAACGGTGGGGTGACAACAGTTTCATGTGCCGGTCGTGCTGCCCTGAGATGTGGGTTGCCCAGCTGGTCCTGGCCTTCGTAGTGCCCCGCAGCCGGGTTGCGACGTACTTGTGTAGTCCTTCAGTGTGCGATCAGCTGTCCATCCCTGGGACTCGGCCTTGGACACGTCCAGGACGACGGAGTGCACCAGCTGGTCGACGGCGTAGCGGGTGAGCGGCGGCTCCGTGTGCGGGCGCAGCCGGGCCAGCGCCTGGGCGGCGCCCGCCACGGTACGGGCCACCGGCAGCGGGATGTGGCCGATACGCGCCCGTAGGCCATGGGCGTGCAGGACCGTGCGGACCGCCTCGTCCCGTTCGTATGGCGCCGGGTCGGCGATGTTGTACGCGCCCGGGGGCCAGCCGGCGGCCATGAGGCAGGCGTCGGTGAGGTTCTCGACGGCCGTCAGGCTGAGCCGGACGCTCGGTCCCGGCAGCATGAGCAGTCCGCGGCGGACGCGGGACAGCAGCCGGGGCACCAGGTGCGGGTCCCCGGCGCCGTAGACCGCCCGCGGCCGCAGCACCACGGCGCCCGCGGCGAGCGCCAGCGCCTCACCGGCGGCCTTGGTGCGGCCGTACGCGTTCAGGTGCCCGCGCACCGGATGATCCTCGGTGATCCGGAAGCGCCCGGGGCCGGGCGCGTAGACGCTGGCGCTGCTCACCCACACCACCGGCCGGCCGGCGGCCGCCTCCAGCAGCCGCGCCGTGCCGTCGACGTTGACGGCGTGCATGGCGGCCTCGGCCGGGGAGCCGGGCACCGGATCGCCGACGGCCGCCGCGCAGTGCACGACGAGGTCGGCGCCGGACAGGTCCGGCACCTCGCGTGCGGCGTCCCAGGGGACGTGCCGGCCGACGGGGCCGGGGCGTCGTCCGACGCACAGGACGCCGGCGCCGCGGGCGGCGGCCGTGGTGGCGACGTGGGAGCCGCAGAAGCCGCTCGCCCCTGTGACGGCGATGGTGGTCATCGGTTCTCCGGGGCTCGGTGGTCGTCGGCCGCCCGGACGGTGAGGGAGCGCCAGCCGGGCAGGGCCGCGCCCCGGTCCACCCGGGCGCGCAGGACGGTGGGACGGTGGGGGGCGAGCGCGGCGAGGGTGTCGTCGAGCTGTGCGCGGGCCAGCCGCGCGCCGGGGCAGGCGTGGGTGCCGGCGCCGAAGACGAGCTGGGCCACGGCGGGCGGCGCGGGGTGACGGGCGTCCGGTGGTTCGTCGTGGGCCCGAGCGGCGTGCCGTGCCACCAGGATCAGGCGGTCCCCGGCGCGTACCGGGCAGCCGCCCAGGTCGGCGTCGCCCGCCGCCACGCGGGGCAGCAGCGGGGAGGGGGCGATCACCCGCAGCAGTTCACCCACCAGCGCCGGGCGGAGCCGGTCGTCGGCGGCGTGGTCCCAGAGCCGGGCGTCGGCGCACCAGGCGGCGGCGCGGGGAAGCGCGGCGACGGTGGTGTTGACGGCGGCGACCGCGAGCATGGCCCGCAGCGCCGCGTCCGCTGCCGCGCCGGGCCGGTGGCGATGCCGCAGCCGTGGTCGACCAGGGCCTGATGCGCCCGGCGGGCCTGCTCCGC
>NZ_JBEPEL010000137.1:0-8981 GCF_040300825.1 Streptomyces sp. NPDC000229 | reverse complement strand
GGAGGAGGGAGCCACTGCGGAGCATTGGCGACCGACGACAACGCAGCAGATGCGCGTGCCAGGGCTCGCGAGCCCGGCAAGATCCGAAAGACACGGCCTAGTCGCGGACTATGCCGCTGACGGCGCTGGAGCCCTCGCCCGTGGCTTCCGCGTCTCCGGTGTTGATCGCTCGTGCCGACCGTCCGTCGTCGCCTGTACGCCTCACCCCGGTCACCGCGCTACCGCCGCCGCTCGCCACGGCCGTCCCCGTCGCCATGGCAACGTCGCCGGTCGCGTCGGCGACGTACGAAGCCAACGTGCGCAACTCCTGGGCCGTCCGCTCCTGTTCCCGGGCGTCCAGGGACTCCAGCAGCATCTCGAAACGCGTCCGCCACTCCCCTTCCTGCCGCAACCGCTCCTGCTCCGGGTCTACGGCGGCTTCGGGCTCCAGGGCTCGCGCGGTTCGGTCCAGTCGCTCGAGTTCAGCGCGGCCCCGAGCGGTGTCGCCACGTCCCAGGAGGGCCGCGGCGCGCTCACGCACCACGAGCCACGCGTCCGTCCCGGCAGCCTGCACCACCGCACCACCGCCCGCTGCCGCCACCGCCGTCAACGCTTCGACCAGCACAGCCACCCACCCCACTTCGACTCAACGCGGTCAGCCGCAACGTACAGCCCCCGCCATGTGGATGGGGTCGGAATCGTGGGATGTGGGAAGGGCCACTCGGCAGCGTCCCGTCCTCCCGCTCGCGGGTGGCCGGAAGGAGCGACCACCGCTCCGCCCGCCTGCCTGCCTGCCCGGGCCGACGTGGTGCTGTGGCGGGCCGCGGAGATCACCATGCGGCTCGGCGACAGCGTGCCGCTGGTCAGTGCGGCCACGACGCATCCGTGGGTGCGGGAAGGAGCACGGCCTGTGGCGGAGCGGCCACTACCGGGAAGCGGTGACCGCGGCCGAGCCCGGCGAGGAACTGCACGGGAGCGCGCCTGGGCACCGGGAGCACGGAGCCCCAACCCCGGACCCGCCGTCCGCCGCATCCCGGGCGGACACGGCGGTGGACCCACCGCACGTCACCGGCGGCGAGGAGCTCCCCGGGAGCCCACCCGGGCCCGGTGCGGCACCGCCGGTCAGGCGGGACCGCTCGTGCGGGCTCCTGGCGCTCGCACCCGGCAGGAACGGGCAGGTCGGCCGCTTCCCGGCCGCACTCGTGGCGAACGGCTTCCCCGCGTCGTCCAGGCGCAGCCTGCCGCTGCGGGCGCCGGTGGTTCCACGTGACTGTCGTCGCGTGCTTGTGGTGGTCGTGGCCGCGGTCGCGGCGGAGCGGCTGCGGGGCGGATTGAGGACGATCCCCTGATCCTTGCCGCACGCACCGCGGGTGAACGGGCGTGGCGGCCTTGGGCGCGCACGGCCATGGAGAGGTGACGCTCGATGAGCACGCGGCATGGGCCGGGCGCCGAGGCCTTCGACACCGTACCGCCGGCCGTCGGGGCGGTGAGCGACGGGCGTGGGTACGTCGGAGTTGCGTGGCGGGGCGAGGACTGCGGCAGCAAGGCGGCACGCGCGCCGACGGCGGTACGGACTGCGGCCAAGCCGCGACGGAGGGACAGCGGACGGATGGCCGGAGCCAGATCCATTTCTGGGGCGAGCCGATCACCGACGGCGACGTGACCCGTCCGAGTGCATCGGGTGCGGGGAGAGAGCACGATCGATAGGGGGAGGCGGTAGACCCTCGGCATCCGCCGCTGCCCACCCTGGAGGCCTGTCATGAGTACGTCGTCGGAGCACCACCGTGAGGCAGTAGTCGTCGCCCGCCGCCCGCCCCCGCCGACCGACCGCATCACCTGGGAGCCCAGCGACCGATGGGTTCGCGCGACCAAGGCGAACACCACCGTCGTCGACAGCCGACGGTCGCGCCTCGTGTGGGAGCCGGGCCGGCCGGTACCGCTCTACGCCTTTCCGGAGGCGGATGTCCATGTGGAACTGCTCCGTCCGGCAACACGGCCGCCAACCGGGCGCCACCCCGGCGCGGCGGCCTATTACGACCTGACGGTGGGCGGTGACACTGCGCGGAACGCCGCGTGGTCCTTCCCGGAAGGGGATCTGGCCGGGTACGTCGCCTTCGAGTGGTTCGTCCGCAGTGCCCTCGATCACTGGTACGAGGAGGAGACCGAGGTCTTCGTTCATCCACGTGACCCGTACCAGCGCGTCGACGCGCTCCCGAGCAGTCGGCACGTCCGGGTCGAGATCGACAAAACCACCGTCGCGGACACACGCACCCCGGTGCTCCTGTTCGAAACCAATCTGCCGGTCCGCTACTACATCCCGCCCGAGGACGTCCGCTTCGACCTGCTCATCGCCACCGGCCACAGCAGCCGCTGCCCGTACAAGGGCGTGGCGTCCCAGTACTGGTCATGGAAGCGGGGCGGACCCACACCGCCCAACGTGGCCTGGAGCTACCCCGATCCACTCCCCGCGGTGCGTGACATCACCGGGAAGGTGGCCTTCTACAACGAGTTCGTGGACACGATCGTCGACGGTGAACCGCTGGAACGCCCGGTCACCTACTTCAGCGGAGCACCCGAAGCAGAAAAACCTCCAGCGGCACCCTGAACACCGCTCACACCGACCGTGCAGCTCAGCAGAACCTGCGGCGGCCGGGCGGAACGGCGGCAGCCAGGCAGCCCGGCGCCGGGGCGAATCCAGGCGACCGGCCGAGAGGCTCAGCGCCGGACCGACGCCTCCGGCCGCGAGGCGGAGCCCCGGACACGTTTGCAGGCGCGGGCCTGGGCTAGGAGAGCTGGGACAGGTCGCGGCAGGGCAGTTGAGGAGCAACGGTGATTTCCCAGGAGCAGCTCGCGGGTCTGGCCCGGCAGCCGGTCTACGCCGCGGACGGGGTGAAGGTCGGGGATGTGGTCCATGTCCTGCTGGACGACACCACTGGCAAGGCGGAGTGGGCGCGGGTGCACAGCGACTCGTCGGGGCCCGGTGACGTCTTCGTGCCTTTGAGGGAGGCCGTGCACGTCGGCGACCGCGTGCAGGTCCCGTTCGCCAAGGCCACCATAGAGGCCGCAGCGAAGGTCGACGTCCAGGGGCGTCAGGTACTGTCCGTGGCTGATGAGGAGAAGCTCTTTGCCTGCTTCGGTCTGAGGGACGTTCGTGAACAGGTGAACGCGGAGCAGGGCTCGGGATGGTCGCAGATGGACAGGGCCGACCACATCCGGACGGGCACTGACGGACGGGAAGAGTACCGAACACGGCTGCGGCTCCTGCAGGACAACGGTGCCTGACGTCGGCCGTTGCTGACGTGCCTGAAGCGGGCGGAGACGGGACGGCGGGCTTCACGCTCTGCTGCCTTGTTCGCCGCCTGCTTTTCAGCTGCCCGCCACACCTGTGATTGAGCGCCTCGTGGCGGGCCCTGGCACGACAGCGACAACAACAGCGACAACGGTGGATGGCGTTCGGACCATCATGGCCGCCATTGAACCGCGCCCCGACCTTGGCTCCTCCGGGCCGCCGCCCGGGCAGGCGCGCCCCCGACTCGTCGCGTGTGCGATCCGGGGCGCGGTGACCACCTCCGCGCCGGTCCCGACGGGGTGGAAGTCCCGCGTATACGCCCCCTCAGCCAGAGCGCTCCACGGTGTCGATGGTCTGGTCGTCTTCGCTGGCACACGCCCCGCAGTGATGACGCTGTGGGGCCGGTACAACCGATACAGGAAGCGGTATGGGCAGGGAAGGGGGTTGCGCTGCGGAACGTGATGGCGGGGAGCAGCCGCATGAGGCGGGTCGTCTCCCTCACTTCACCTGCGGGCGGGAAGCCGGAGAGGACCCGGCCCGTGAGCCCGAGCCGGCGGTGGAGCCGGGCGTGTTCGACGGTCCCGTCGCCGACCGCAGTGTCAGTCCCGGGCGCGCATCGTCTGGTGGAGGGATCCGGACACGACCCCGCCGCACAGGGGACCCCAAGGGCCCCGCGGAATACTCCATTCCCCACAGGAGCGCAGGCACTGAGCCCCAGGCGGTCGAACGCCTCACCACCGGATCACTCTCAAAGACGGTAGTAACCGAGCTCAGACTTCACGCAGGGCACGACTCGAGTACATGCCCGGATGCAGCACTCACAGGCTCACGCGCAAGGTGAGGAACGGGGAACGGTGTTCGGTGCCGTCCGGGAGGTGCCAGGGGGCGGTGACGCAGGGGTGGGGAGGGGTGGGAGCCGAGGGCTCGAGGACGCGGGCCACGGTAAGGGTCAGCGAACCCGTCTCCGCCGGGATGGCGATCTCGGTGCCGGCAGGGCCGTCGGCCACGGTGTTCGGTCCGGTGGGAGACGGGACAGGGCCGTCGGCGCCGTGACGTGTGACGGACGGGTCCGGCGTATCGGTTTCACTCTGCGCCTGGGGCTCGGCGTGTCCCTCCAGGAGGGCGAGGACCTGGGCGACGAGGACAGGGTCGCCGGCACCGTCGTAGATCCAGCGTCGGCCCAGGACGCCGTGCTCGGAGGTTCCGACGAGGGCGCTCACCTGACCGCCCGTGTGGCCTTCGTCGAGCGGTGCGCCCCGGTAGGTGAGCGGGACGTGGTAGGTGACCGGCCGGTCGCCGGAGCCGTCGGTGACGGCCATGAACTCGATGCCCACCTCACCCTCCGGGTCGTCGAGCCGGAAGCCACCCGCCTTGGAGAGTGCCGGCGCGCTCCCCGTCGGGACGTACCAGGGGCGTGTGGGCAGCCAGGCCTCCAGCAACTCCAGCTTGCCGGGGGACATCGTGGTCCGGTGGACGACAGCCATTCTTCGTGATCCTCCTGTGTCGGTGTTCCCGTTGATCGTACGAACACCCCTCCGTCGCCACGCTACTTGGGGACAGGCTCACTCGCTTTGGACGGGTACGGCTGAGGCGGACCGGCCGCTGCGCGGGTGCTTCACGCGCCCTGGGAAGGACGCCCATACCGTGGCAAGATGGTCGGACGAACAGTATCGATGGTCGGTACTCGTTCTCTGGGGCATCAATGAACGTCTGGCTCCGCTTCCGCCTCATGGGTGTCACGGTCGCGACCGGCGTGTCGCTGCTGGCCTGCAGCGGTACGGACGGGCGCCCGGACGCGTCGGTCTCGCCGTCCGCCGCTCCGCGGCCGTCAGCACCGTCCCAGTCGACTCCCGCGCCGAGCGGGCAGCCGTCGACGCCGGCAGACCCGGCCACGCCTCGGCCGGATGCGTCCACGCCGGGACCGAATGCGTCGGCCACGTCCGGCCCCGAAGGCGTCGCCCCGGTTCCCGGTCTGGGGCGCCTGCAGCCGATCTGGCCCTTCACGACGCTCACCCAGGCACAGGCGTGGCAGCGCGCATACCGTTCGGGTGGCCACCAGCCCTGGCACCTCGACGCGGAGCAGACCGCGCTGTCGTTCACCCGGGGCTACTTGGGCTTCACGGAGATCGATCGCGTCACCTCGCGGTCCGTCGGTGCGACGCATGCCCGCATCGGCGTGGGCCTGAGCGGACCCGAGTCGTCGGGCACCGCGGCGGTCATCCATCTCGTGCGGTACGGCACCGGCCGTGACGCGCCCTGGGAGGTCGTGGGCACGGACGACACGACGTTCAGCCTGACGAAGCCCGCCTACGGCTCGGTGGTCCGGTCGCCCCTGGCCGTCGGTGGGCGGATCAGCGGCGTGGACGAAAGTATCCGGGTGCATGTGCGCCAGCCCTCGTCCAAAGCGCCGCTGGGCGAGTCGTGCTGCGCCCCGGCCGGCGGCTTCGGACAGCCCTGGTCGTCGTCCGTCTCCTTCAAGGGCGGCAAGGACGCGGTTCTGACCGTGATCGCCATGACCGGCGGGCACATCGCCGAGGTCGAGCGTTTCGCGGTCACGGCGGTGCGGACCGGCTGACGGCAGCGCAAGGACTCCTCCACGTGAGTGCCGTGCGGCCGGTCGGTGTTCATCGAACCGCGGCCCGGGCACGCCGGCCGCACCGTGCACACCGTGCTCGTCGACGACCTCAACCCCTTCGTGGCCCGGATCGCGTACTGGGGGCTGGAGCCCGTGACCGAGACCTGCCGTGGCGGCGGGGGTACGGGCGAGCAGCGCCGCCGCCACCGCCAGGGGCCCGGGGTGTGCCCGGTGACGTCGCGCTTGGTCAGCTCGCCGGGCCCGTCCCGCTCCAGGACGCCGATGGTGGCGCTCCGGACCGCCGCTCCGGCCAACCGGTGGGCGTGCAGCACCTCGTCGAGGGGGCGGCCCTGGTCGGCGCGTCTGGTGACGGGCTCTCTCGTGCACCGCTGGGCCTCCAGGACTGCGGCGGGATGGGTGCCTGCTTCGCGTCCGTACCGGATGCCGTACCCACGGCGGGCCGCAGGTCGGTCGGGGTCAGGAGGGGGTCGGCGTAGTACGGCACCTCGGCTTCGGTCGTCACGGTGTCGCTGCCCAACTCGACCCTCAGGCGGCCGTCGTGGGCCTTGGCCAGGGCGTCGTCGAGCGCATCGGTGCGTGGTGGCGCCGACCTCGCGCTGGGGACCCTTGCAAGTGGCGACGGCGTAGGCGGTGGGGGCCCGTCTCGCTCACCGCCTGCGCCGTGAACCGGTCACTCACCGAGGGCCCTTGCGCGGGACTTCTCCAGCTGCACAACCAGCGCCCCGAGGTGGGCTTCGTCGCACGGGGCGGGGACTCGGCCCGAGGGCGCGGAGCACGACCCGGGTACGCGCGCCGGTGGCGCGCCCGTCCGGGAACTTCTTCTCCAGTAGGTCGAAGACCTTATGCGACCGCGTGCCGGGGATGGAGAAGGTGCCCGCGGGCGGCGCCCAGCGCGGCGGAAGCGGCGAAGTCCGCACGGGCGAAAACCACCACCCATGGCAGCGCCACCCACAGCAGCGCCCTCCCCCATCGCCGCCGGAGAAGGTGCCCACAGCTGGGGGTGGGGCGCAAAGAGACCGGTCTCAGCACTGGCACCAGAGGTGCAATCGATGGCGCCGGGCCACCCAACCGTGGCACCACTGTGGCGTCACAGCGGCACCGCCACAAGCAACGTCAGCGTCCTTTCGGCACCACGTCACCCGCATTCACCGCGCAAACATGCAGGTCAAACGGCATTCGAAAAAACCGGAGCCAACCTGGCTCGCTATAGCGCCATTCGTGTGCCATGATGGCGCCATGGACCTCACGCCCTATGTCGACAACCTCCGGCAGGAACTGGCCGTCGCCGCGGCCGCCGGTGGCGACGATGCCCGCGCCCTGGCCGAGCGGCTCACCGCCCCCCTGGAATCCGCCGCCCGACTCACCCTCCTCAACGCTCTGTCGGCCGCCATGGTCGAGGTCACGCGGGAATTGGCTCCGGGCTCGGTCGACGTGCGGCTGCGTGGGCTCGACCCGGAGTTCGTGGTGACGGCGCCGCCCGCCCCCGAGCCGTTCCGGGAGGCGCAGGAGCCGGTCGCGGATGTGGCCGCGGCCGCGCCGCCGCCGCCCGCGGACACCGACGACGGCGCCATGGCGCGGATCAACCTGCGCCTGCCTGCCCACCTCAAGGCCCGCGCCGAGGGCGCCGCGGCGGCGGAGGGCCTGTCGGTCAACGCCTGGCTGGTGCGGGCGGTGTCCACCGCCCTCGACGGCGGGGCGCACGCCGGCCAGCCGGGCCGCGGCAGGGACAAGGGCGGCCGGGGCTTCACCGGCTGGGTCCGCTAGGGCCGCCGGCCCACCCCGCTTTCACCGGCGGATCGCCGATCCCGCCGACGTCACTCATCACCCGCCTGCACGGCGGGATCGACCATGCGAGCCAAGAGGACGGACCAGTCATGCCTTCTTTCGAGACCCCTGAACCGATCTCCGTCACCCTCGAATTGGACGCCGGCACCGCCCGCATCACCGCGGGCAAGCGCACCGACACGGTCGTGGAGGTGCTGCCGCGCAACGGATCCGAGGACAACGACGTACGCGCCGTACAGCAGACCGAGGTCACGTGCTCGGGCGGCCGCCTCACGGTCAAGACGCCCAAGAAGCGGTCCCCGTTCGGCAGGCCGGGCGCCATCGAGGTGAGCATCGAACTGCCCGCCGGATCCGATGTGCGGGGCACCTCCGCCATGGGTGGCTTCTACTGCGAGGGCCTCCTCGGCGAGGCCGTGTTCAAGACCTCGCTCGGCGACATCCAGCTCGACGAGGTGGCCGGCGGCAGCCTCAGGACCGATCTCGGCGACATCCGCCTGGCCCGTTCCAGCGGGGACATCGAAGTCATCGGCTCGGGCCGGATCGAGGTCGGCACGGTCGCCGGTGCGGCGACCGTCAAGAACGGCAACGGCGCGACCGAGGTCGGCGAGGTCACCGGTGTCCTGAAGGCCAACGCGGCCAACGGCGACATCTGCGTCGCCATCGCGCACAGCGACGTCGGCGCCAAGTGCGCCAACGGCCGGATCGAGATCGGCGTCGCCCACGCCGGGATCGACGCGATGTCCTCCAACGGACGCATCCGCGTCGGTGACGTCACCCGCGGCCGGATCGACCTGCGTACCTCCGTCGGCGACCTCGAAGTGGGCATCCACGAGGGCACCGCCGCCTGGCTCGACCTGAACCCCAAGTACGGCACGGTGCGCAACGCGCTCGGCTCCGCCGCCGGCCCCGCGGACTCCGACGAGACCGTCGAAGTGCACGCCCGGACCTCGGTCGGCGACATCATCATCCGCCGTGCCTGACCCCGCCCGCCCCCAACTCCTCGCCCCCGGAAGGAAAGCGGCATGACCGCCACCCGCACATCCGCACCGATCACCGCGAACGGCACGGCGCCGGCGATCACCGCCACCGGGCTGCGCAAGTCCTACGGCGACAAGGTCGTGCTCGACGGCATCGACCTGTCGGTGCCGCAGGGCACCGTCTTCTCCCTCCTCGGCCCCAACGGCGCCGGCAAGACCACCGCCGTCAAGATCCTGTCCACCCTCATCACCGCCGACGCCGGCGACCTGCACGTAGGGGGCCACGACCTGTCCGCCGACCCGCAGGCGGTCCGCTCCGCGATCGGCGTCACCGGGCAGTTCTCCGCCGTCGACG
>NZ_JBEPEL010000136.1:0-9235 GCF_040300825.1 Streptomyces sp. NPDC000229 | reverse complement strand
GCTTGCAGAACGCGAACCGTACGAACGGCGCGCCCTGATCGCGGTGGTCGTAGAAGACCGCGTGGGGGATGGCGACGACACCGCAGCGGCCGGGCCGCGGCCCGCACCGGCCGCGGCGCATCCGGTCGGTGCAGGGGTTCGCTCAGCGCAGCACCGTCTCCAGGAAGTCGCTGCCGATCCGGGCCACCGCGGCCACGTCCAGCTGGTGCAGGACGTACCGGCCGCGCCGCCGGGTCGTGACCAGGGAGGCCTTCTTCAGCACGGACAGGTGGCGGGAGACCTCCGGCGGGGTGATGCCGTAGGTGTCGGCCAGCTCGCCCGTCGTGTACGCGGCGCGCGCCAGCTGCCGGCACATCCGCATCCGCATCGGGTGGGCCAGGGCCTCCATGCGCAGCTGGAGCAGCTCCACGGAGGCGGGGCTCGGCAGCTCCGGGGCGCCGACCGGGTAGTGGACGACGGGGCGCCAGCCCGGGGCGTGCAGCACCATCAGGTGCGGCCAGCCGAAACTGGACGGTACGAACGTCACGCCCGCGCCGACGGCCGGGTCGACGGCGGTGGTCCGGCCGTTCGCCAGTTTGTCCACCTCGATGCGCTGCTGGGTGCCGTCCTCGGACAGCGCCGGCGTCACGGCGGGCGACACCGCCCGCAGCGTCTCGGGCAGGCCCTTGCGGCGCAGCAGCTCCGTCTTGTGCCGGGCGTCGGCGGCGAGGCCGGGCGCGACCCGGCGCCAGGTGTCCGCGAAGAACGCCCGGTCGCAGTCCTCGAAGAGCCTCCTGAGCCAGGCGCGTACGCCGACGGGGTCGGCGAGCAGGCGGCGAGTGAAGTCCAGCTGCTTGGGGCCCCGGTTGGCGGCCAGCTCCAGGGCGCGCTCGGTGCGCACGGGACCGCCGATCGCGTACTGGGCGGAACAGGTGAACTCCAGCGCGGCGGCGACGAACCGGTCCTCGTCCAGCCGGTCCAGCGTGTCCAGCTCCTCGGCCAGCGTCGCGCCGGTGCGGCCGTCGCCGCCGCTGACGCCGGCGTACGGCATGAAGATGTCCGAGAAGGTGGTCGTCCAGAGGAAGTTCGCCTCGTGGAGGCGGTCGGCCAGGTCCGGCTTGAGCGCGGCGGCGGTGGCGGTCGCCCAGCCGTGCAGGCCCGGATGGTGGCCGGGTTCGGCCAGCGCGTGCAGCGCCACGCCCAGCTCGGCGAGGGGCGACGGCTCGAAGACGATGCGCTCGGGCGGCAGGCCCGTGATGTCGATGATCACGCTCACGTCCCCCATGGTGAGGGGTCCGGCGGTGGGCCTCGCGCCATTTGACGGGCCTCGTCAATCGGCGGGTCGCCACGGAGCGGGCGGGCGGAGGGTGGCGTACATGAACGCCCTGCACCAGCACATGATCGACGCCTACCGGGCCGTCCAGCGCGGCGAGGCACCCCCGCCGCCTCCGGGCCGGGACGACCTGGCCGTCCTCCGCGCGGCCCGTGACCACCGTCCCGTCCGCTCCCGGGGGCGGGGCCGTCCACAGGCTGTGGACAGTGACTAGCCGCGCGTAACGCTGGCGTAGCATGACGAGAAATCGTCCGGTACCCCCCGCGGACTGGAACGGAAGGCCGTCGACGCGTGAACGCATCCTCACAGACCCGCCCCGCCCGGCTCGCCGTCGGTGTCGTCGGCGCCGGCCGGGTGGGACCCGCCCTCGCCGCAGCGCTGCAGCTCGCCGGGCACCGCCCCGTCGCCGTCTCGGGCGTGTCGGACGCCTCCCGGCGGCGCGCCGCCGAACTGCTGCCCGACGTGCCGCTCGTCCCGCCCGCCCAGGTCCTGGCCCGCGCCGACCTGGTGCTGCTCACCGTCCCCGACGACGCGCTGCCCGGCCTGGTCCAGGGCCTGGCCGACACCGGCGCCGTACGCCCGGGCCAGCTCCTGGTGCACACCTCCGGGCGGTACGGCACGGCCGTGCTCGACCCGGCCCGCCGCGCCGGCGCCCTCCCGCTGGCCCTGCACCCCGCCATGACGTTCACCGGCACGAGCGTCGACGTCCAGCGGCTGGCGGGCTGCTCGTTCGGCGTCACCGCCCCCGACGAGCTCCGGCTGGCCGCCGAGGCCCTGGTCATCGAGATGGGCGGCGAGCCGGAGTGGATCGAGGAGGCGGCCCGCCCGCTCTACCACGCGGCCCTCGCCCTGGGCGCGAACCACCTCGTCACCCTCGTGGCCCAGTCCATGGAGCTCCTGCGGCAGGCCGGGGTCGGCGCACCGGACCGGATGCTCGGCCCGCTGCTGGGCGCCGCCCTGGACAATGCCCTGCGCTCCGGCGACGCCGCCCTCACCGGCCCCGTAGCGCGCGGTGACGCGGGCACGGTCGCCGCGCACGTGGCCGAGCTGCGCAAGCACGCGCCCGCCACCGTCGCCGGATACCTCGCGATGGCCCGTACCACCGCGGACCGCGCCCTCGCGCATGGCGTCCTCAAGCCCGAGCTCGCCGAGGACCTGCTGGGCGTCCTCGCCGACGGCCCCACGGGCACGGACGGCTCCGCGGGCACGGACGGCTCCGGAGGCACGGACGGTCCCGAAGGCACGGACGGTCCCGGAGGCACGGACGGCTCCGCTGGAGCAGAAGGAGACAGCGGCCGATGAGCCCCGACTTCGCACTGATCCCGACGCGTGACGACCTGGAGCACGTGCTCGACCACGTCGCGCCCCGGGGCCGGACCGCCGTCGTCATGACCATGGGCGCCCTGCACGAGGGCCACGCCACCCTGGTCCGTGCCGCCCGCAAGCACGTCGGCAAGAAGGGGTACGTCCTGGTCACGGTCTTCGTGAACCCGCTCCAGTTCGGCGCGGGCGAGGACCTCGACCGGTACCCCCGCACCCTGGAGGCCGACCTCAAGACCGCCGAGCAGGCCGGCGCGGACGCCGTCTTCGCCCCGTCCGTCGACGAGGTCTACCCGGGCGGACAGCCCCAGGTACGGATCACCGCCGGGCCCATGGGAGAGCGGCTGGAGGGCGCGTCCCGCCCCGGCCACTTCGACGGCATGCTCACCGTCGTCGCCAAGCTGCTGCACCTGACCCGCCCCGACGTGGCGTTCTTCGGGCAGAAGGACGCCCAGCAGCTCGCCCTGATCCGCCGCATGACCCGGGACCTGAACTTCCCCGTCGAGATCGTCGGCGTACCGACCGTCCGCGAGCCCGACGGCCTGGCCCTGTCCAGCCGGAACCGCTACCTGTCGCCCCGCGAGCGCCGCACCGCCCTCGCCCTGTCCGCCGCGCTGTTCGCCGCCCGCGACCGGCTCGCCGCGCAGACCGCGCTGCTCGCCCGCGCCGAGACGCTGCCCGCCTCCGAGAGCCGGGCGGAGGCGCTGTCCCGGCTGGGCGAGGCCCGCGCCGCCGCCGACGCGCACGCGGTGGCCGCGGCGGTCCCGGGCGGCGGCGCCCACGCGGTTCGCGCGGCGGCCCGCGCGGTACTCGACGAGGCGTCGAAGGCCGACCCGCCGCTGCGCCTGGACTACCTGGCGCTGGTGGACCCCGCCGACTTCACCGACGTCCCCGACGACCACACCGGCGAGGCGGTCCTCGCCGTCGCCGCGAAGGTCGGCACGACACGGCTGATCGACAATCTCCCCCTCACCTTCGGAGCCCCCGCATGACCGGCATACGCCTCCAGGCCCCCGCCCCCGGCTGGTCGATCGACGCCGACGTCGTCGTGGTCGGCTCCGGCGTCGCGGGCCTGACCGCCGCACTGCGCTGCACGGCCGCCGGGCTGCGTACGGTCGTCGTCACCAAGGCCCGCCTCGACGACGGCTCCACCCGCTGGGCGCAGGGCGGCATCGCGGCGGCGCTCGGCGAGGGCGACACCCCCGAGCAGCACCTCGACGACACGCTCGTCGCGGGCGCGGGCCTGTGCGACGAGGAAGCCGTACGCCTGCTGGTCACCGAGGGCCCCGACGCGGTACGCCGCCTGATCGAGACCGGCGCCCGCTTCGACACCGACGAGGCCGGCACCATCGAGCTCACCCGCGAGGGCGGTCACCACCGGCGCCGCATCGCGCACGCGGGCGGTGACGCGACCGGCGCCGAGATCTCCCGCGCGCTGGTCGACGCGGTCCGCGACCAGGGCGTTCGCGCCATCGAGAACGCGCTGGTCCTGGACCTGCTCACCGACGCCGACGGCCGTACGGCGGGCGTCACCCTGCATGTCATGGGCGAGGGCCAGCACGACGGCGTCGGCGCCGTCCACGCCCCGGCCGTCGTCCTCGCCACCGGCGGCATGGGCCAGGTCTTCTCCGCCACCACCAACCCGGCCGTCTCCACCGGCGACGGCGTCGCGCTGGCGCTGCGCGCCGGGGCGGAGGTCAGTGACCTGGAGTTCGTCCAGTTCCACCCGACGGTCCTCTTCCTCGGCCCCGACGCCGAGGGCCAGCAGCCGCTGGTGTCGGAGGCGGTACGGGGCGAGGGCGCGTACCTCGTCGACGCGGACGGCGTCCGGTTCATGGTCGGGCAGCACGAGCTGGCCGAGCTCGCCCCGCGCGACATCGTCGCCAAGGGCATCATGCGCCGCATGCGCGAACAGGGCGCCCGGCACATGTACCTGGACGCGCGGCACTTCGGCGCCGAGATGTGGGCCTCCCGCTTCCCGACGATCCTCGCCGCCTGCCGCGCCCACGGCATCGACCCGGTGACGCAGCCCATCCCGGTCGCCCCGGCGGCCCACTACGCCTCCGGCGGCGTCCGCACCGACCTCCACGGCCGTACCACCGTGCCCGGGCTGTACGCGTGCGGCGAGGTCGCCTGCACGGGCGTCCACGGCGCCAACCGGCTCGCGTCGAACTCCCTCCTGGAGGGCCTGGTCTTCGCCGAGCGCCTCGCCGACGACATCGCGGCGTCCACGGCACGGGCCGGCGCGCCCGCCCCGCACCCCGCCCCCACCGTCCTGCCGCTGCTCGACCCCGACGCCCGCAGCCGCGTCCAGCACGTCATGACGCACGGCGCCGGAGTGCTGCGCTCCGCCGCCAGCCTCGCGGAGGCCGCCGACGCCCTGGACGCCGTGTACGCCGAGGCGCTGAACGACGGGCCGGACGGGAACAAGGCCGCCGAGCCGGGCGTGGAGTCCTGGGAGACCACCAACCTCCTGTGCGTGGCCCGCGTCCTCGTCGCCGCCGCGCGCCGCCGGGAGGAGACCCGAGGCTGCCACTGGCGCGAGGACCGCCCCGACCGTGACGACACCGCCTGGCGCCGCCACCTGGTGGTCCGTCTCGGCCCGGACCGGAGCCTGGACGTCCGCCCCACCGACACCCAAGACTTCCCCCCGACCGACGCCGACGCCCCCAGGGAGCCGTAACCGTGAGCACGCCCGAAGAACGCCCGCAGCCCGTGGACGTACCCCTGATCAACATCAG
This sequence comes from Streptomyces sp. NPDC000229, assembly GCF_040300825.1. NCBI lineage: Bacteria > Bacillati > Actinomycetota > Actinomycetes > Kitasatosporales > Streptomycetaceae > Streptomyces > Streptomyces sp. NPDC000229. Next base: position 3,862 of record NZ_JBEPEL010000136.1, on the reverse strand, counting down.
CGCCCCGGCCGACCAGGCCGGCGGCGGCTGCGGTGACGGGTGCGGCTGCGGCGGCGACGACGAGGTGTACGAGTGCGGGCTCGACCCGGCGCTCGCCGCGCTCCTCGTGAACGCCGGCCTCGACCCCGTACTCGTGGAGGACGTGGCGTACCGCGCCATCGAGGAGGACCTGGACGGCGGCGTCGACGTGACGTCCGCCGCCACCGTCCCCGAGGACGCTGTCGCGACCGGTGACTTCACCGCGCGTGAGGCGGGGGTCGTCGCCGGCATCCATGTCGCCGAGGCGATCCTGTCGGTCGTCTGCACCGAGGAGTTCGCCGTCGAGCGGCACGTCGAGGACGGTGACCGCGTCGAGGCGGGCCAGAAGCTGCTGTCGGTCACCACCCGCACCCGTGACCTGCTCACCGGCGAGCGCAGCGCGCTGAACATCATGTGCCGGCTGTCCGGCATCGCCACCGCCACGCGCGCGTGGGCGGACGCCCTGGAGGGGTTCAAGGCGCAGGTCCGCGACACCCGCAAGACCACGCCCGGCCTGCGCGCCCTGGAGAAGTACGCGGTGCGCTGCGGCGGCGGCGTCAACCACCGCATGTCGCTGTCCGACGCGGCCCTCGTCAAGGACAACCACGTGGTCGCGGCGGGCGGCGTCGCCCAGGCCTTCAAGGCGGTACGGGAGGCCTTCCCCGACGTACCGATCGAGGTGGAGGTGGACACCCTGCACCAGGTCCGCGAGGTCCTGGACGCGGGCGCCGACCTGATCCTGCTGGACAACTTCACCCCGGCGGAGACGGAAGAGGCCGTCACGCTCGTCGCGGGGCGGGCCGTGCTGGAGTCCTCGGGCCGTCTGACCCTGGAGAACGCGGCCGCGTACGCCGCGACCGGCGTCGACTACCTGGCGGTGGGCGCGCTGACCCACTCCTCTCCGATCCTCGACATCGGCCTCGACCTGCGAGAGGCGGACCAGGGCTGATGCTGCTCACGATCGACGCGGGCAACACCCACACCGTCCTGGGCCTGTTCGACGGCGCCGAGATCGTCGAGCACTGGCGCATCTCCACCGACGCCCGCCGCACCGCCGACGAGCTCGCCGTGCTCCTCCAGGGCCTGATGGGCATGCACCCGCTCCTCGGCGACGAGCTGGGCGACGGCATCGAGGGCATCGCGATCTGCTCGACGGTCCCGTCCGTCCTCCACGAGCTGCGCGAGGTCACGCGGCGGTACTACGGCGACGTCCCCGCCGTGCTCGTCGAGCCGGGCATCAAGACCGGCGTACCGATCCTCACCGACAACCCCAAGGAAGTCGGCGCCGACCGCATCGTCAACGCGGTCGCGGCGAACGAGCTGTACGGCGGCCCGGCGATCGTCGTCGACTTCGGTACGGCGACGACGTTCGACCCGATCAGCGCGCGCGGCGAGTACATCGGCGGGGTGATCGCCCCGGGCATCGAGATCTCCGTCGAGGCGCTCGGCGTCAAGGGCGCCCAGCTCCGCAAGATCGAACTGGCCCGTCCGCGCAGCGTGATCGGTAAGAACACGGTCGAGGCCATGCAGGCGGGCATCGTGTACGGCTTCGCGGGCCAGGTCGACGGCATCGTCAGCCGCATGAAACGCGAGCTCGTCGGCCGGGACGGGGACCCGGCGGACGTCACGGTCATCGCCACGGGCGGCTTGGCGCCGATGGTCCTCGGCGAGGCCAAGGAGATCGACGAGCACGAGCCGTGGCTGACCCTGATCGGCCTGCGGCTGGTCTACGAACGGAACATCGCCCGCATGTAACCCCCCGCGGGGCGCAGCCACCCCGCTGGGCTCGCCCCCCGTCGGGGCATCCGCCCGTCCGGGCGCGGCTCCCCGTTGTGGGCATTCGTCCCGCTGGGGTGATGGGGGTCCCCCCCCTGCTCGAGCGAAGCCGAGAGCTTGGGGGAGGGTGGGCACAACGGGACCGGGGCGGTGCCCTTTCCCGGTCCCCCGGAGACCGCGCCGCGTTCCGCCCGGGGCCGCCCGGGTGGACAGGGTCGGGGCCCCTCCGGGCTCGCCTCCTCGAGGTCGGCGGCCTTGGGTCACGAGGGCCGGGAGCCCGCCCGTCGCCGCCAACCTCTGCGGGGGCGACCCTGCACGGCCCCTCCTCGTCCAGTACGCCGGGTATGCCCCCGCGATTGGCCACGGCGCCGCACCCGCCCGGAGGGCAACGCGCCCACGTCTGCCCGGTAAGCGAATTTTGTCCGATTAGCACGTATCGTCGGTCCATGCCCACGCCATACGGATCCCGCGGCGGCCTGGCGTTCGGCGCAGACGAACTGCGTGTGCTCCGACGCGCCCTCGCCCATGCCCTCCACCCCACGCCCCTCGACGACGAAGACGTGCAGGACTGCCTGCGACTCGCCGGCTCCGTGGACGAGGCGGTCCGCGAGGCCGGCCGGATGCGGGCCTTCCTCCTCGCCGACCTCGCCCGCTACCGCGACGCGCTTCCCGGCTCGGCGACCGGGTACCTGGAACTGCTCCAGGACGCCCTCGCCGCCGGCTACGACCCCCGCCCCGAGGACCTCGCCGCACTGCGCACCCTCAGCGGTACGCCCGCCGGCGCCGCCCTCCTGGCGCGCTGCCGGACGCTGGCCGAGCACTCCGTACGGGCCCGGCTGGCCGGACGGCACGTCGCCCCCGCCCCGCGCACCCGGCTGCTCGCCCTGCCCGGCGGACGAAACGGCGAGCCGGACGAACCGAAGCCCAGGCCCGCGCCGCCGTCCCCGTCGCCCACCCCGCCACCGACCGACCGCCCGGTGCCCAAACCGTCCGAGGTCTTCCCGCCCCGCCGGCGCCCCGCCGCGCCCCCACCCGAGGAGCGGGTCGCCGGCTAGCTACCCTGGAGCCATGGAATACGTATCCGCGCTCCTGCCTCCCGTGGTGATGGCCGCCTTCTTCATCGGCCTCGTCGTGACGATCGTCAAGAGTCAGGGCGGCCCCAACAAGGCCAAGGAGGACGCGGCCGTGGACGCGGCGCTCGCCCGCGCCGAGGCCACCCGCCAGGCGGACGGAACCGCGAAGTCCTGACCGGCCGGTACGGCGGCACCCGCACCGAGGGCGTACGACCCACCCGTCGTACGCCCTTTTTGCTCCGTCAATAGCCAGTTATTCGGACATCTCCCACTATGGTGAAGTTGTGCCCCGTCAATTGGGAGAGCTCGAAGACGCCGTCATGACACGCGTCTGGCAATGGAACCGGCCCGTCACCGTCCGGGAAGTCCTGGAGGATCTCCAGCAGGAACGGTCCATCGCGTACACCACCGTCATGACCGTAATGGACAATCTCCATCAGAAGGGCTGGGTGCGCCGGGAGGTCTCGGGCCGCGCCTATCGATATACGGCGGTCTCCACCCGTGCCGCCTACTCGGCCGCACTGATGAACGAGGCCTGGTCGAAGAGCGACAACCCCGCAGCCGCACTCGTCGCCTTCTTCGGCATGATGTCGCCGGAGCAGCGAGAAGCACTCAACGACGCGGTCCGCGTCGTGCAACGGGACACTCCCGAACAGGGCGGGGAAGAACCGCGGGAAGAAGCCCGAGGAGGCCGGGCCGCCGAGGGCGAGGCGGGGGCCGGGCGATAGCGTCCAGTCATGTCGTCCTCCTCCTTCCCGCCCTCCGAGCTTCCGCCTCCCGCTCCGGCGAAAGCCGTGACCGTGCGCCGTGCCCGGACCAGTGATGTGCAGGCGATCCGCCGACTCGTCGATCCGTACGTCACCGAAGGCATCCTCCTCGACAAAGCGCCGGTGACGCTTTACGAGGACATCCAGGAGTTCTGGGTAGCGGAACGCGACGAGGACGGCACTGTGGTCGGCTGTGGAGCACTGCATGTGATGTGGGAAGACCTCGCC
>NZ_JBEPEL010000135.1:0-9317 GCF_040300825.1 Streptomyces sp. NPDC000229 | reverse complement strand
GGCCAGCTCTCCGGCGGCCAGCAGCAGCGCGTGGGACTCGCCCGTGCCCTCGCCGTCGACCCCGAAGTGCTCCTGTTCGACGTGTGCGGCGGCCGCGGGGGAGGACGAGGGGGCCGGGGCGGCACCCGCACGGGGCGCGGGCGCGGGCACGGGCGGCGCGGCGGGGGACGGAGGCGTCTCCTGCCGCGGCCGGGTGCGTTCCTGCGGCCGGGCAGCCAGCGGCTGTCGGCCTTCGTGGGAGGTGGGATGCTCCGTCACGCGTGGGATTCCGTCCGTCCGGGCCGGTAGTGCGATGCGATCGCTCTGTCAGGCGCTATACCCGCTCTGAGGGCGACGTCGACAAGGGGGAAGGGATCCGGGCACGGATCAGGCACGGCTCCACCCCCTCATGGATGACTTACGGTCAGTTCCTGATCTCTGCTCAGTCGTTCCTGCTCCGCGAATGTGCGGAGGACGATCCTACGTTTGCACCCCAGGGGCGCATCAAGGGTCTCACGGAGCCGTGTGCGCCGGGGTGCGATCCCAGTCCGCGGGCAATTCCGGAACCGTCCAGTCCGGGTCGGGGCGCCAGTGCTCCCAGCCGTCCGCGAAAGGCGCGCCCCAGGCCCGGATCACCTCGACCGCCGCCCGCCCGGCATCCCGCACCCGACGGGCCTGTGCCGGGCCCATCAGCCCGCTGCGCTGCGCCTGGGCGAACTCGTCCTCGTCCCGCCACAGCCAGCTGCGATCGGGGTACACCGAGATGTCCAGGAAGTGGTCCTCGGAGTCCACGCCGTCCGCCCATCGGGTGCGTGGCTCCTCCAGGTTGACGTACCAGCTGCGGAACCGCCAGCCGCGCTCCCAGAACAGCCACACCGACCAGGGCTCGCCCGGCCGGGCCAGCTTCAGCACGCCCGCCCCCTCCCACCGGGTGCGCACGGTGGTGCGCGGGGCGGTGTAGCGGGTGGCGAGCGGCTCCTCGTGGACGGGGCTGCCGTCGGCGAGCACGGGCTTGACGCACTCGGTGCCCGGCGCCATCCACACGGCGAGCAGGTCGTCGGTGTCCTGGACGACGGTCACGGGCCGGCAGATGTGGATGTGACCGCCGCCGTTGTCGCGGTAGCGCCACAGGATCTTCGTGCCCGGCGCCCAGCGCGCGCCGCCAAAGCGCGCTCCTCTCCCTGTCGTGGTCTCGGCTGTCATGCGCAGATCTTAGAGGTGCGCCACCGGCCCCGCCGCGACGCAGATCACGGGCGGCGGGGCCGGTGGCGTACGAAAGGCCAGGTCAGGGTCGGGTCATCCGGAGTACGTCGAGGGCCTCGTCGAGTTGCTGGAGCGTCAGGTCGCCCCGCTCCACGTACCCCGATTCGATGACGACCTCGCGGATGGTCTTGCGCTCGGCGAGGGACTTCTTGGCGACCTTCGCCGCCTCCTCGTAGCCGATGTACTTGTTGAGCGGGGTCACCACGGAGGGGGACGACTCGGCGTACTCGCGTGCCCGTTCCACGTTGGCGGTGATGCCGTCGACCGTGCGGTCCGCCAGCAGGCGCGCGGCGTTCGCGAGGAGCCTGATGGACTCCAGCAGGTTCTTGGCGATGACGGGGAGCATCACGTTCAGTTCGAAGTTCCCGGCGGCGCCCGCGGCCGCGACCGTGGCGTCGTTCCCGGTCACCTGGGCGGCGACCATCAGGACGGCCTCCGGGATCACGGGGTTGACCTTGCCGGGCATGATCGACGAGCCGGGCTGGAGGTCGGGGAGGTTGATCTCGGCCAGGCCCGTGCGGGGGCCGGAGGCCATCCACCGCAGGTCGTTGGAGATCTTGGTGAGGGAGACCGCGATCGTACGGAGCTGTCCGGACGTCTCCACGAGCCCGTCGCGCGCGCCCTGCGCCTCGAAGTGGTCGCGGGCCTCGGTCAGCGGCAGCCCGGTCGTGCGGGCGACCTCGGCGATGACGGCGGCGGAGAAGCCCGGCGGGGTGTTGATGCCCGTGCCGACCGCCGTACCGCCCAGCGGCAGCTCGGCCAGGCGGGGCAGCGAGGCCCGCAGCCGTTCGATCCCGTACCGGACCTGTGCGGCGTAACCCCCGAACTCCTGGCCGAGAGTCACCGGCGTGGCGTCCATCAGGTGCGTACGCCCGGACTTGACGACGTCCGCGAATTCGGCCGATTTCCGCCCCAGGGAGGCGGCCAGGTGCTCCAGGGCCGGGATCAGGTCCTTGATGACGGCGGCGGTGGCGGCGATGTGGATGGAGGAGGGGAAGACGTCGTTGGACGACTGCGACGCGTTGACGTGGTCGTTGGGGTGGACGGCGTCCGGGCGGCCGAGGCGCTCGCCGGCGAGGGTGGCGAGGACCTCGTTGGTGTTCATGTTGGACGACGTGCCGGAGCCGGTCTGGAAGACGTCGACGGGGAAGTGCTCGTCCCAGCGGCCGTCGGCGACCTCGGCGGCGGCCTCCTGGATGGCGCCGGCGATGTCCTCGTCGAGCACGCCCAGCTCCGCGTTGACCTTCGCCGCCGCGGCCTTGATCCGGGCCAGGGCCTCGATGTGGGCCCGCTCCAGGCGCTGTCCGGAGACGGGGAAGTTCTCCACCGCCCGCTGGGTCTGGGCCCGCCATTTGGCGTGGGCGGGGACGCGCACCTCTCCCATGGAGTCGTGCTCGATCCGGTAGTCCGGCTCATCCGTCATGGTCGTCAACCTCCTGCAAAAGTTGAGCACTTGTCTTGTTCTGCGTATTCCCAAGCTCCGTACCGGCCAGTAAAAACCGTGGGTAACCCCACTTCCAGGAGGCGCAATGACGCGCACCAGAACCAGAGCCGGGTTCGGACTCCGGTGTACGGTCGCTGCCGCGACCGCGCTCGCGGCCGCCCTCGGCGGGACGGCCGCCGCCGCAGCGGAAGCACCACCGGTCGCCACGGCATCCGTACCACTGTCGCCCGAGCTGGAGGCCATCCGCGCCGCCGAGGCCGTCAAGCTCTACGGCAGTCCCGCCGAACGGCCGCTCGCCGACCGGAAGACCGGTCTGATCTCGCTGGGCGACAGCGAGATCTCCGGCGAGGGCGTCGGCACCTACGAGCCCCCGACCAACGGCCCCGACAACTGGTGCCACCGCTCCCCCCAGGCCGCCATCCACCGCACCGGCATCCCCGCGGACGTCACGTACAACGTCTCCTGCTCCGGCGCCGCCACCCCGAACATCCGCATCGGCGGCAGCAAGCAGTACGCCGACGAGCTGGTCCAGAGCGACAACCTCGCCATCAAGGCCCGCAACACCCGCATCAAGATGGTCCTGCTGGTGGCCGGCGCCAACGACGACCTCCAGTTCGGCCCCGTGATGACCGACTGCGTCACCCGCTACCTCACCCTCCAGGGCCCCTGCGAGCCCAAGTACGCCCCCGGCTGGCAGGCCCGCGTCGACGCCCTCGTGCCCAAGGTCGAGCAGACCGTCCGCGACCTGCGTACCGTGATGCGGGACGCCGGGTACGCCGACGGCGACTACAAGCTCGTCGTCATGGGCTACCCGAGCCCCATCGGCCCCGACTTCCACGACAACCCGAACTTCCCCGGCAAGCTCGCCTGCGGCGGCCTCGGGTACGACTCCGACACCGTCTGGGGCCGCAACACCGCCGTACCCGCCTTCGAACGCGGCATGCGGCGCGCGGCGGCGAACACGGGGGCCGTGTACCTCGACAACTCGCGGCTCTTCCACGGGCACGAGGTCTGCATGGAGGACACCTGGGCGCGCGGTCTCTTCATCGACCTGTCCAAGCCCGGCATGCCGGACGAGAACTCCGTCCGGCAGTCCTTCCACCCCAACGCGGCGGGTCACGCCGCCTTCGCCTCCTGCCTGACCCAGATGTACAACGCGGGCGTCCGTGAGGGAAGTTGCGCCGACCCCGCGTCGACGGGCAGGCCGGTGCTGCTGCCGGGGGCGTGGGACGACAAGTTCACCCCGCTGCGGGGCGAGGCCACGGGCACGTGCGTGGACGTCGCCGGGGCGGTCACCCGCAACGGTACGGCGGTCGGCGGCTGGGACTGCCACGCGGGACGGAACCAGGACTGGTGGTACGACCCGGCGCGCGGGTCGGTCCACACGGCGCTGACCCACGACCGGTGCCTGGACGTACCGGGCGCCGCCTACCAGGCGGGCAAGGCCCTGGTCCTGTGGAACTGCTCGGGCGCGGCCAACCAGAAGTTCGTCCGCCAGGGCGCGACGCTGCGCCCGGCCGCGGCGCCGTCCCTGTGCCTCACGCTCGGCGCGGCGAAGGACGCGCTGCGGCTCCAGGCGTGCGACGGGACGGCGAAGCAGCGGTTCGCGTAACCCCGGGTACGCGGACGGGCCCGGCCACCGTGACGGTGACCGGGCCCGTTACGTGCCGGACGTGATCAGGAGCGCACCGGGATCGACGTGAACGTCGGGGTCGGGGCCGGGTCCTGGAAGAAGTCGTTGCCCTTGTCGTCGACGACGATGAACGCCGGGAAGTCCTCGACCTCGATCTTCCAGACCGCCTCCATGCCGAGCTCCTCGTACTCGACGACCTCGACCTTCTTGATGCAGTCCTGGGCGAGGCGGGCGGCGGGACCGCCGATCGAGCCCAGGTAGAAGCCGCCGTGCGCGTTGCACGCGTCCGTGACCTGCTGGGAGCGGTTGCCCTTGGCCAGCATGACCTTGGAGCCGCCCGCCGCCTGGAACTGCTCCACGTAGGAGTCCATGCGCCCGGCCGTCGTCGGGCCGAAGGAGCCGGAGGCGTACCCCTCGGGCGTCTTGGCGGGACCGGCGTAGTAGACCGGGTGGTCCTTCAGGTACTGCGGCATCTCCTCGCCCGCGTCCAGCCGCTCCTTGATCTTGGCGTGCGCGATGTCGCGCGCCACGACCAGCGGGCCGGTCAGCGACAGCCGGGTCTTGACCGGGTGCTTGGTCAGCTCGGCGAGGATGTCGTCCATCGGCTGGTTGAGGTCGATCTTGACGACGTCGCCCTCGTCCAGGTGCTCGTCCGTGGTGTCGGGCAGGAAGCGCGCGGGGTCGGTCTCCAGCTGCTCCAGGAAGACACCCTCCGCGGTGATCTTCGCGACGGCCTGGCGGTCGGCCGAGCACGAGACGGCGATCGCGACGGGCAGCGAGGCGCCGTGGCGCGGCAGCCGCACCACCCGCACGTCGTGGCAGAAGTACTTGCCGCCGAACTGCGCACCGATGCCGATCTTCTGCGTCAGCTCGAAGACCTTCTTCTCCAGCTCCTCGTCACGGAAGCCGTGGCCGAGCTCCGAGCCCTCGGAGGGCAGCTCGTCCAGGTAGTGCGCGGAGGCGTACTTCGCGGTCTTCAGCGCGAACTCGGCCGAGGTGCCGCCGACGACGATCGCCAGGTGGTACGGCGGGCAGGCGGCCGTACCGAGGGAGCGGATCTTCTCCTCCAGGAACTTCATCAGGGAGGTCTCGTTGAGGACCGCCTTGGTCTCCTGGTAGAGGAACGACTTGTTGGCCGAGCCGCCGCCCTTCGCCATGAAGAGGAACTTGTACGCGCCGCCGTCGGTCGCGTACAGCTCGATCTGGGCGGGGAGGTTGGAGCCGGTGTTCTTCTCCTCCCACATGGTGAGCGGAGCCATCTGCGAGTAGCGCAGGTTGAGGTTCTGGTACGCGTCGTAGATGCCGCGCGACAGGGCCTTCTCGTCCTCGCCCTCGGTGAGGACGTTCTGGCCGCGCTTGCCCATGACGATCGCCGTACCGGTGTCCTGGCACATGGGGAGGACGCCCGCGGCCGCGATGTTGGCGTTCTTGAGCAGGTCGAGCGCGACGAACTTGTCGTTGGCCGACGCCTCCGGATCGTCGATGATCTTGCGCAGCTGCGCGAGGTGCGCCGGGCGGAGGTAGTGCTGGATGTCGTGGATCGCCTCTTCGGCGAGCTTGCGCAGCGCCTCCGGCTCGACCTTGAGGAACGTACGGCCGTCGGCCTCGAAGGTGGAGACACCCTCGGCGGTCACCAGGCGGTAGGGCGTGGTGTCCTCTCCCAGCGGGAGCAGATCGGAGTACGCAAACTCTGGCATTACGGCCATTCCTCACTCGGCAGACGGCGACGCGGCCTCCATTGGCAGCGCGTCCACAAGCGTAGAACGCCCGAAGCCGCCCGAACCTGTGAGGTAAGGCTCAGTTGCCGGTGCCGATTGCGCCGGCTCGTCGTCTCGACCCCTAGTCGCGATGTATCGCGTTTCGCTACGCTGACTCCGTGGACCTCGAAAAGCAGCCCCAGCAGCCGGCCGTGCCCGCCGAACCCGCCATCCGGGCCTCGGACGCCGACCGGGACCGGATCGCGGACATCCTCCGGGACGCCCTGGCCGAGGGCCGGATCGACGCGGAGGAGCACGCGGAGCGCATCGACGCCGTCTACCGCGCCAAGACGGTCGGCGAGCTCGAACCCCTCGTACGGGACCTGCCCGCCGCGCGCCCGCGCCCCGAAGCGCCGCAGCGGCATGTGTACGCGCACGGCGGCGAGGACCCGGCCGTCCCGGCCGACAAGCTGATCGCCGTCTTCTCCAGCACCACCCGCAAGGGGCGCTGGCGCATCGGGCGGCGGACCCACGCGTTCTCGCTCTTCGGCAGCGTCGAGATCGACCTCACCGAGGCGATCTTCACCCAGCGCCTGACGACGATCGACGCCACCGCAGTCTTCGGCAGCGTCGAGGTCCGCGTCCCCGAGAACGTCACGCTGCGCGGCGCGGGCACGGGCGTCTTCGGTGCCTTCGAGGTGGCCACGCTGGAGGCGACCGACCCCGAGGCCCCGGTCGTCGTCATCAACGGGTACGCCGTCTTCGGCGCCGTCGAGGCCAAGCCGAAGTCCGGCAAGCGGATCGCCGACCTCCACAGCAAACTCCGTAAGCACTTGGGTGGTTGATCCGCCGACGGCCGGTTTCCACCGGTGGGAATTCCACACCCCGGAACGGAGTGCCACGCAGTGCATAGGCGCGCGCACAGCGGGTAGGGCTTGCTGCATCGTCTCTCGCTCGCGAAGCCGTCGTCAGGAGTAGACCGTGCTGCAACTGCCGCCTCAGCCCCTCCAGGTCGCCGCCGCCCCCTCCCAGCGTCTTCCGGCGCGGGAGGACCAGGACGGTCCGTGGCACACGGAGGCGGTGTGCCGCCGGGACGAAGCAGGCTTGTTCTTCGCCCCGTCCAAGGAGCCCACGGCCGCCCGGCTGGCGCGCGAGGAGGCCGCGAAACGGGTCTGCGCCCGCTGCCCGGTCATGGTCGAATGCCGGGAGCATGCGCTGCTCCAGCCCGAGCCGTACGGCGTGTGGGGCGGCCTGACGGCGGCCGAGCGGCGCGTCGTGCTGGCCCGGCGCAGGCGGCGCGAGGTGGAGCTGAAGAAGGCCGCCTCGACCGGCCCGCGCATCGCCGCCGCCGGCTGAGCCCGGGCGGGCGGCCGACCGCACCGACGGCATCCGTCGCACGAGGAGGGGCGCTCCCCCCGCACAGGGGAGCGCCCCTCCTCGTATACGTACGCGTACCGCCCCGGGGGCGGTTACTTCGCGCGGTCGAAGTCGATCTGGCTGTACGCGCGCAGCTTCGACAGCCGGTGCGTCGAGTCGATCTGCCGGATCGTGCCCGACTTCGAGCGCATGACCAGCGACGAGGTCGTCGCCGTCTCGGCGCGGTAGCGCACGCCGCGCAGCAGCTCGCCGTCCGTGATGCCGGTCGCGACGAAGAACACGTTGTCGCCGCTGACCAGGTCGTTCGTGGACAGCACCCGGTCCAGGTCGTGGCCCGCGTCGATGGCGCGCTGCCGCTCCTCGTCGTCCTTGGGCCACAGCTTGCCCTGGATGACACCGCCCAGGCACTTGATCGCGCAGGCGCTGATGATGCCCTCGGGCGTACCGCCGATGCCCATCAGCAGGTCCACGCCCGTGCCCTCGCGCACCGCCATGATCGAACCGGCCACGTCGCCGTCCGAGATGAACTTGATGCGCGCGCCGGTCTCCCGGATCTCCTTGAGAATGCCCTCGTGGCGCGGGCGGTCCAGGATGACGACGGTGACGTCCTCGGGCGAGGAGTGCTTCGCCTTGGCGACGCGGCGGATGTTCACGGACACCGGGGCGTTGATGTCGACGTAGTCGGCGGCCTCCGGGCCGGTGACGAGCTTGTCCATGTAGAAGACCGCGGACGGGTCGAACATGGTGCCGCGGTCGGCGGCCGCCAGCACCGCGATCGCGTTGGGCATGCCCTTGGCGGTCAGCGTCGTGCCGTCGATCGGGTCCACGGCGATGTCGCACTCGGCGCCGGTCCCGTCGCCGACCCGCTCGCCGTTGAACAGCATCGGGGCTTCGTCCTTCTCGCCCTCACCGATCACGACGACGCCGTTCATCGACACGGTGGAGACGAGGGTCCGCATGGCCCGCACCGCCGCGCCGTCGGCGCCGTTCTTGTCGCCACGGCCGACCCAGCGGCCGGCGGCCATGGCGGCGGCCTCGGTCACCCGGACCAGCTCGAGGGCCAGGTTGCGGTCGGGAGCCTCGGGCGAGACCTCGAGCTCGGACGGCAGATGATTGTCGGTCATCGGAACGCACCTTTCTGTACGGCGACGGCCGCAAGTGAAGAGGGTGCTGCGACTCTATCGGTAGGTCGACATATTGAGCAGAGGGGCCCACGTATGAGCAGGCCACGCTGATGCGACCATAGGGGGCGTGGCAGGTATGCGTGGCAAGCAGACAGTGCGTGGGATGTTCCAGTCGATGGCGGTCATCTGCGCGGCGGCGGGCGTGATCTATCTCTTCGTCCCGCACGACGACACGGCGGATCCGATCAAGCCGGTCGACTACCGGGTCGAGCTGGTGACGGCGCAGCGCGCGGCGCCGTACCCGATCCTGGCGCCGGAGGGCCTCGCCAAGGGCTGGACGCCGACCTCGGTCGCGTACGACCGCGAGGAGGGCGACGCCTGGCACCTCGGCTTCCTGACCCCGGACCGGCAGTACGTGGCGGTGGAGCAGTCGACGGCGGCGCCGGAGAAGTACATCGCCGACGTGACCCACGAGGCGCGGGACACGGGCCGGACCGAGCAGGTGGCCGGCAGGACCTGGCAGCGCTGGGAGGGCCCCAAGTACGACGCGCTGGTGCTGCGCGACAAGGGCGTCACGACGGTCGTGACCGGTACGGCGACGCGGGAGCAGCTCGCACAGATGGTGTCGGCGCTCCGGCCGGCCAAGAAGGCCTGACCACGGGGCCCGGCGGCGGGGCCCTGGTGGCCGGGCCCGGTCTCGGGCTGGGTCTGAGCGCGGGCCGGGCGGCGGGGCTTGAGCGCGGGCCGGGCGGCGGGGCTTGAGCGCGGGCCGGGCGGCGGGGCTTGAGCGCGGGCCGGGC
>NZ_JBEPEL010000134.1:0-9781 GCF_040300825.1 Streptomyces sp. NPDC000229 | reverse complement strand
ATTCGGGTCGGAGAGGTTGTCGCCGGTGTTCACCACGAAGTCCGGGCGCAGCCCGGCGAGCGACTGGAGCCACGCCCGCTTCTTGTGCTGACCGCCAGATGGGACGGCTTGTACGTGAGGACGAAGGGCACCTGGTCGCCCGCCTCGACGGTGAACTCGGCGCGCGTGGTCATGTTCTCCCCGTACACCTTGACCGGCGTGTGAAGCCAGAACGCGTCGGGTCCGGCCACCGCGCGCAGGGCGTTGCCCACCCGGTTGACCCACGGGACGATCCGGCCATAGTCAGGGCGCAGCCGCAGGTCCATACGCATCGTCACCCGACCGCTGATGCCCTCCACCACCCGGACGATGTCGGCCGCCTCGCCTCGAGCGGCATGCAGTCCACTACGCGCACGCTGCCCTCGGCGGTGTGCCACTCGCTCTCCAGGATCAGCGTGTCCTCCCGGTAGCGGCGCCGCGTCGCGGGGCCACCCTGCGCCGGTGCGAGGAGCCACCGCCCGGCGCTTTCATCGTGCAGGAGGGCCGCGAAACACGCTGGTGAGTCGAAGCGGGGCAGGCACAACCAGTCGATGGAGCCGTCTTTCCCCACCAACGCGCCCGACTGCAGATCGCCCACGAAAGCGTAATCCTCGATGGCACCGGCCATGACCGCACTCACTCCTCACGTCGGCCGCAGCGGCGTGCGGGCCTGTGCACTGGGCCCGCCCGGGGACATACCGCGGCCTGGGTTGCCACACCGCCCCGCGCTCCCGTCGGTGGGTGCTTGGAACATGCACGCTCACAGGGCGCACGAAGGCAGCACGGTCCTTGGATGAATTGCGTCTCAGCGAGAGGAGTTCAGGGCGTCGTACAGCCACCCAGGCTCCGACTGAGCCGCAGAAAAACAGTCACATAGCTGACCACGTTCCGCGACCGGAGCATATGCAGTTGAAATGCGAACCAGCTGTTTTCCTGCATAGATGCGAATGGCATATGTCAGCGGTCCCTCGCGAGGCTCTGCGGCTTCAGATACCTGCCGCGTTGCTCACGGGGCCGTTGGACGCCCGGGCGAGACCTACCCGGACGCCGGGCACGTGGTGGACTACCTCGCCGACTACGAGAAGCGCTACGACCTGCCCGTCCAGCACGGCACCCGCGTGTTCAGGGGCGTGCCAGCACAGGGGCGCCAGGAGCGTGGTGGTCATGTCCGTTCAACGAGAGCTGCTCGGACCACCCATGCCGCCGAATGAGGGAAGGCATGGCCTTCACGGCCGGAGCCCCGGGCATCGTGATCCATACCCGGGGCTCCCGCCTTGTGGCGAATGACCATCCGAGCGTGCCCAGGGCCTGCTCAGCCATCTGAATGCCGACCTGGGCGGCGGCCGTCGCGCCAGCTTCCACCAGCATGGCCTTGACTCGGGTAGTGAACTGTCGCATCCGGCCCGGCTCGGGGTTCGGCGACGTCGCTTCGTCGTGGAGCTCCTGGGCGACGCGTTCCAGTTCCACGCGGTCCGTTTCGGGCATGTCACCACCACAATCGGGCCTCCGAGTTGGATGTGGGCCCGCACCAGCAGGTCGCGGTAGTCCTTCCAGGAGAAGCTCCTGCGTGCGCCCTTGAGCAGGAGATGGGTGCGGGGCCGGTGGATGAGGCGGCTCTTCTCACCGGGTTTGTAGCAGCACAGTGCGGCAACCGAGGTCCGGCGGCGGGACCTTCCACGGACCCGGATGACGGGAGTCTGCCCGCGTCGGCCCCGGGTGCGGGCGCGGGGCGGCGTCATCGAGAAGCCGGCTTCGTCCTCGAAGACGATCCAGGCCCCGGACGCCGCCGCGAGGCTTTTACCCGCGGCCAGACCTCCTTCTTCCACAGCTCGATCGCGTGCTCGTCGCGTTCGAGGGCTCTGCGGGCAGGGGCCTGCCAGGACTAGGGCCTCTCGTTCGGGTCTTGCTGGGCTCGTGACGCCTGGACACCGCACCCCTGATCCAGCCTGATCCAAACGAAAGAACCTAGCCGTGCCGTTTCAGCAACCGCCATACCGTCGCCACCGACAGACTCACTTGCAGCCGACGGCGGATCACCGTCTGGACCCGGGCCAGAGTCCAGCGTTCGTCTTCGAAGCCGTGCGCCGACGGGCCCTTGCCCAGTTCCTCCTCGAGCACGGTGAACTGCGGCGGGGCCGTGGGGTGGGCCTGGCTGGCCAGGCCCACGCCGACTCCCCGTCGTTCCCTCCGGTCAACCAGTCGTACAGGCTGAAGGAGTCGGTCCGGCTCTACACCCCGGGTGCCAGCGGTGCCGACGGGGGCCGGCGCCGAAACTCCCGCCGGTGGCGCTGAAGCCACGGGGGAGGGTGCGCTGAGCCGGGGCAAGGCGGTGGGCCTGGCTGACCTGGGGTGTCGCAACGAGGCTCCCCCTTGCCGAACGGAATGAGATGCGGTGCCCTCTCCCGGTCTCTCCGCAGTGCTGTCCCCAGTCTCAGGCTTGGTCATCTGTAGTCGGCTTGCAGTGGACCCAATGCTGACTTTGCTGATGGTTCATCAGGTCCGCAGGTCGTACCTCTTGACTGGTCCGGTCCCTGCCATGAGTCGGTCGGTGCTCGGGCATCTCGAACGTTGCCGGCTTACTGCGGCGCCGGGCACGCGGAGCGTGCGGCGGCCAACAGATACCGACGTGTCGCGCGGCAGAGAGCGGGGCAGGCGCGCCGAGCGGATGGCCCTTCTTCGGCAGGATTGCGGCCCGCAACTGGCAGGGTGCGTTCCGGAGTCTGTTCAGAAGTGTGGCGACGCTCCCGCCCACCACCCCTTCGCAACGCCGGATCGCTGCCCCAGGGCCGCTCGCGGGTGCCGTCCTGACGACGGCGACAGGCCGCCGTCGTCAGGACGGCAGGCGCCCGGCGTCGTACTGCTCACGCCACCTGTCGATCAGGGCGGCCATTTCGCGCTGCATGAAGGCGTAGAAGTTCTGCATCTCGTCGAGCCGGCGACCGGCTGTACTGTCCCTGCCCGCCGCCTTGATGCCCTCGGCCGCAGCGTCCTCCATGGTGGCGAGCAGGGCGTTCTGACTGCTCATCAGAGTGGCCCACGCGTGCTCGCGGAACCGGTAATGATCTCGGCGGCTGCCGGGGGCGGGGACGCGCTCGATCATGCCGGTCGGGATGAGCTGCTTGACCGCGCCGGAGACCGCGCCGGAGCTGATCCGGAGCACGTCGCAGAGGTCAGCGGCAGTCATGGTGTCGTCCTGGCTGAAGAGAAGGGCGGTCATCACGCGGGCGGTGGTTTTCTGCATCCCTCCTTGGGCAAGGGTGAGCGCCAGTTTCTCGGCGGCCTCGCGCAGTTGTGCGTCCGTATGGTCCATGACTCCTCCTCGATCGGCTCCACTGAGTATACCGAGACCTCGAAATGCTTTGATTGTTTACAGATCTCTGAAACCTCGATACGTTCTGAGGTATGGAGAACGCGATCGAGCTCCGTGAGCTCACGAAGACATATGGCCCCCGCCGTGGTCTGACCGGCCTGACCCTGGACGTCCGGGCGGGCGAGGTCTTCGGCTTCCTCGGCCCCAATGGCGCGGGCAAGTCCACTACCATCCGCCTGTTGCTCGACCTGATCCGGCCCAGCAGCGGCACTGTCACCGTCCTCGGCCTGGAGCCCCGTGCCGACGGCCTGGCACTGCGCAGCAGGGTCGGCTATCTGGCCGGAGACTTCGTCTGCGACGGCCGCCAGAAGGTCCGCAGCTACCTGCGCTTCCTTGCCGCGCTGCGGGGCGGCGTTCCTCAGCAGCGCATCGACGAGCTCGCCGATCGGCTCGGACTGGATCAGAGCGCATGGATCAAGAAATTGTCCAAGGGTAACCGTCAGAAACTCGGCTTGGTTCAGGCATTCATGCACCGGCCACAGCTTCTGGTGCTGGACGAGCCCACTTCGGGGCTCGATCCGCTGGTCCAGCAGACGTTCCTCGACCTGGTCGCCGAGGCAGCCGCCGACGGCCGGACGGTCTTCATGTCCAGCCACATCATGAGCGAGGTCGAGGCGGTCGCCCATCGAGTCGGCATCATCCGCGATGGGCGCCTCGTCGCCCTCGACACCGTGGCCGAGCTGCGTGCCGGAGCCGTACGAGACATCGAGGTCACCTTCGCCGCCCCCGTGCCGCAGAACGCGTTCGCAAGCGTGCCCGGTGCCGACCGGCTGCGTCTCGACACCGCGGGAACAACCCTGCGCGGCCAGGTCACCGGCAGCCCTGACGGCCTGATCAAAGCCCTCGCGGGCTACACCGTCACCGGCCTGCGCGCCACCGAGCCCGCCCTCGAAGAACTCTTCCACTCCTACTACGAGGGCGCCGAGGCCGCCCCGCGTACTGCGCCCGTCAGCGCCGCATGAGAAGGACCCTCACCATGAACACCGCCATCTTCACCAAGTCCCTCGCCGACAGCCGCCGCAGCCTCGCCGGCTGGGCACTGGGGACAGCGGCTGTCGGGATGATGTACGCGAGCACCTACCCCTCCCAGCGGGACAACACCGCAAGCCTCCCCGAGGCGATGCGCGAAGCCCTGCACATCGACGCCACCGCCGCCGGCTATCTGCACGCCAGCGTCTTCGGTGTGATCCTTCCGCTGCTCGCCATGATCTACGGAGTCGTGGTCGGCTCCCGCGCCATCGCGGCAGAGGAGGAGTCCGGACAGCTGGACCTGCTCCTGGCTCATCCCCTCACCCGCACCCGACTCGCGTTGCAGCGCTTCGCGGCCCTGATCGCCGGAGCGGTGGTGATCTCCCTCCTCGTCTGGCTGGCCCTGCTCGCCATCCGTGGCAGTGCTGAGCTCACCAGCATCACGTCCGCAGACTTCCTCGCCCAGTGCCTGAACCTGGCCCTGCTCGCCATCACCTTCGGGGCACTCGCCCTCGGCATCGGCGCCGCCGGAGCCCGCAGGGCAGTGGTACTGGCCACCAGCGCGGTCATCGGCGTCCTGGCCTACACGGCCAACACGTTCGCCGCGCAGGTCGGCGCCGACTGGATCGCGTACCTGTCGCCGTTCCACTACTACATCGGCGGCGAGCCGCTGAAGAACGGCTTCCAGTGGGGCGACGCGACGGTTCTCGCCGTCGGCCCCGCCGTCATCGTCAGCGCGAGCCTCCTTCGCTTCAACCGTCGGGACCTGGGCTGAGCATGCACGTTTCTCCCGAGCGCCGTGACATGCCCCGACAAGGATCCGGTGGAGCCCTGCCACGACGGCCGGAGGCTGTTTGGTGGCTGACGCTCGTTGCGTGATGGCGTCGAGACCGGCTACGCCTGCTGAACCGGACCGGCGCTGCGGGCACCGTCCGTGGCAGGCGGAGGAGTCCCGGAACGAGCCCTCGCCCAGTGCCGTCAACCCCGAGGGGAATAACACGATATATGTGGAATCGTTGCTGCGGTCGGCGAGGTCGACGTTCGCTGTGCCGGGAGATGCTGGCCCGGATCGCGCACCGCGGCCCGGACGACTCGGGAGAGACGCGCCGCGGGGACGTCTGGCTGGGCCATCAGCGGCTGTCCATCATGGATTCGCAGGGCGGCCGTCAGCCGCTTGTGGGTCCGGACGGCTGTTCCTGCCTCGTTGCGAACGGTCAGATTTACAACCACCGCCGCCTCAGGGAGGAACTGGGCGCTGAACGGTTCGTGACGGGCTCCGACAGCGAGGCGGCCCTGCACGTGCTGCTCGATGACGGCCCCGCCGGATTGACCCGGCTGCGCGGCATGTTCAGCCTCGCCTACGTCGACCATGCCGGTTCGCTTCTGGTCGCCCGCGACGCCCTGGGGGTGAAACCGCTGTACTGGGCGCGCAGGCACGACTGTGTGCTGTTCGCCAGCGAACTGCGTGCCTTCGATTCCGCCGACCGTCCGCTGGTGGAGAGCTTCCCGCCGGGATACTGCTGGACCCGGCAGGGTGGCCTGGTCCGCTTCGCCGACGCCGTTCCGGCCCGGGTCCGTCCCGCCCGACGCCCGCAGGCTCCCGCCACGCCGGGTCTGTTGGGACGAGGCGCTGCTCAAGGCGGTACGCGAGACGGTCGTCGCCGCGGTGGAGGACCGGATGATGAGCGACGTCGGTATCGGTGTCTTCCTCTCCGGCGGTCTCGGCTCGGCGATCGTCACGGCCGTGGCCGCGGAGTACGCGAAGCGTCACGGGCGCCGCCGGCCGCTGCCGACGTTCGCGGTCGGTACGCCTAACAGCCCCGACCTGCTGGCCGCCCGCGTGGTCGCGGCGTATCTCGGCCCCGAGCACCACGAGGTGGTGATGACGCCCGAGGACGCGGTGGCGGCGCTGCCGAGGGCGGTGCGGGCGATCGAGCATTTCGACGTGCATCTGGTACGCAGCGCGGTGCCGAACCTGTTGCTGGCCGAGTACGCCTCCCGGCACGTACGCACTGTCCTCACTGGGGAAAGGGGCGGACGAGTTGTTCGCCGGCTATCCCGACTGCCACCGTGACCCGTTCTTGGGTCGGGACGCCCTGCAGGCCAGGCTGGTGTCGATCGTGGAGGGGTTGCAGTGGGAGAACCTGCAGCGCTGTGAGCGTACGACGATGGCGTACGGGCTGGAGGCCAGGGTGCCGTTTCTCGACCGGGATGTCATCGAGCTGGCCCTGTTGATCCCGCCGGAGTACAAGATGACCGGTCCGGGCGTCGAGGAGAAGAAGCTGCTGCGGGACGCCTTCGCCGGCTCGCTGCCGGACGAGATCCTGCGTCGCGGCAAGCTCCAGTTCGGCCACGGCTCCGGGGCCAAGGACGTCCTGAGCGAGGTCCTGACGGCGGCGGGTTCCGCGCAGACCGTGATGGGTGACGCCGACGAGGAGGCGGCGTTCTACGCGCCGTGGCTCGCCGAGTTCCCCGGTGTCGATCCCGACGGGCTCTGGGCCGTTCAGCCCCGCTCACCGAGTGAGGCCACAGCATGGCGGAACGCCTCCAGGCAGCGGTCCCAAGCTTCTGAGCCCTCCCGCAACGACAGCAGAAGGGGCCACAGGTCGGCGGAGAAGACCCGGCTGGCCTCGGCCGGAACGAGGGAGGGGAGGTTGTCGATGGCGATGATGTCCAGGGGCCTGGGATCCCCGCGCAGCCGCTCCACAGGGTTACCCCAGTCGGTGACGTGGTCATAGACGGGGAGGGCGTTGAGCTCGGAGCCCACGTCGCAGGTCACGTCGGCGATCAACGACAGCCGCCGCTCGTCGTCGAGGTCTGCTTTCGTCAGAAGCGGAGGTACCGGTCGATGGCATCCGATGGTGTTCACGAGGATGTCGTGCGCGAGCAGTGCGTTCCGGTTCAGGTCCCGGGTGTCATCGGGCCTCCAACGGACCCGCTCGATACCGGCCGCCCTGAGCGCGTCGCAGGCCCCGTGCCCCGAGCGCCCGTCCGCTCCGATCACCACGGCGGTGGCGGCACCCACGCGTCGGCCGGGGGCCGGCCTTCTGTGCGGTTCCTCCCGGGATGACGAGACGAGCGGCGCCGTCAACTCGCCCCGGCGCTGGAGAACGGCCAGTGCAGCGCCTACGTAACCCGCCCAGTAGCCGAAGGCCACAACCCGGCGGCCCTCGGCGTCGAGGAGGTGTTCGAGGTCGAGCAGGGTGCCGCCGCCGGCCTCGAAACGCCGCAACAGCCGCGGCGCCCCCGGCTGCCCCTTGTAGGCGTGCCGGAAGAGGATGTGCCGATGGACCAGCTTCGCGGGTTCGTCGGGCAGTTCCTTGAGGCCCAGGACGAAGTCCGTCGCGGGACATCGGCTCCCCCAGCTGCCCTGCGGCGCGATCCCACAGCCGGCATCGGCGTACGCGCGGGCGGGGAAGACGCGCTGCGACGATTCCTCGACAGTCAGGTGCACGCCTGCCACGAGCAGCTTGCGGGCGTCTTCAGGCACGAGAGCGGCACGTGGTTCGGTCTGCCGGGATTCGTGTCTCGTCCAGAGTCGCAGCATGTCAGGCACGGGGTAAGTGTCTGACGCAGGTGGCCGGCTGTACGGCTCGCCGCGCCCGTTCGTCACCTCCCGGCACCGGCCGGGCGGCAGCCGATCAGGGGCCGCACCTCGTCAACGGGATGCGAATAAGGCACTCAGAAGTGATTCTGCCGCCCAGACACGCTCATGACTTGCTGAAATCAACTGACAACCGCCTGTAGTGGGCGGTCGGTGAACGGTGAAGGGATGACCATGAGCACTGCCCCAACGGCAGCCACGGACGGTGAGCACTCTGCCGCTGCTATCAGCACGGTCGCGGGGACCGGAAGCGCCGGGTTCAAGGGGGACAACGAGCCGGCCGTCTCAGCTCAGTTGAATGCTCCCTACGGTGTCGCGGTGGACAGCGCCGGAGCCCTCTACATCTCCGACTACAGCAATCATCGGATCCGGAAGGTCACCACGGACGGGAAAATCAGCACGTTCGCGGGGAACGGGTCCGCCGGGTCCCAGGGGGACAACGGTCCTGCCGTCTCGGCCCAGCTGAACTGCCCGCGTCAGATTGCGGTGGACAGTGCCGGCACTCTCTACGTCGTCGATACCGGCAACCATCGGGTCCGGAAGATCACGGCCGATGGGACGATCAGCGCCGTCGCCGGCACGGGCAGCCCGGGATTCAGTGGTGACGGCGGCCTGGCCACGGCCGCCAAGCTGAACACTCCGCTCGGGGTGGCGGTGGATGGCACCGGCGTCCTGTACGTCACCGACTACGGCAACTGCCGGGTCCGGAAGGTCGCGGCCGACGGGACGATCAGCACGGTCGCGGGGAACGGGTCGGCCGGCCCGGGGGGTGATGGGGGTCCAGCGGTTTCAGCCCAGCTGAACAACCCGCACGGGGTGGCGGTGGACGGCGCGGACGTCCTCTACATTGCCGATGCGGACAATCACCGGGTCCGGAAGGTCGCGGCCGACGGGACGATCAGCACGGTCGCCGGCACCGGCAGCGCGGGATTCGGCGGTGACGACGGTCCGGCCACTTCGGCCCAGCTGAACCTCCCTTTGGCGGTGGTGGTGGACAGCGCCGGAAACCTCTACGTCTCCGAGTACCACAACCACCGGGTCCGGAAGATCACGCCTGACGGGACGATCAGCACCGTCGCCGGCACAGGTACCAAAGGCTCCGCCGGTGACGGAGGCCCGGCCGACTCGGCCCAGTTGCAACATCCGCGGGGTCTCGCTGTCGACTGTGTCGACACCCTCTACATCGCCGACCGGAGCAATCACCGGATCCGGAAGGTCGCGTCGAAGCTGATGGCCGGGCTGCCCGACTCGGGCACAGTGGTCTCCTGGGCCAACGTCCGGAGCAGGCTGCGGATGGGAGTCCTGCGTGAGTCCACCCAGGACGGGGCGGAGATCCACCAGTCCCTCGCCTCCCCCAGGGCCCACCAGCGATGGCGGCTGATCGCGGCAGGCCAGGACGGCGGCGAAATCCTGTACAGGATCGAGAACGTGCGCAGCGGCAAGGTCCTGGAGGTCGTCGGAGGAGGGACGGCAGACGGGGCGGTGGTCGCGCAGCGCGCCTACGAAGGAAGCGCCGCAGACCACCAGCAGTGGAGGCTGATCCCCGTGGGCTCGGTGACCGACACTCCGCGGGTGTACGAGATCGCGAACCGCAACAGCGGTCTGCTGTTGCGCGTCGACACCAACGCCCCCACGGTGGTCAAGCAGTACGGGGCACAGGGTGACCACCGCGACCGGCAGTGGCAGCTGCTCCCCGTGTGACACATGAACGAGTGGTCAGGGGGCTTCTCGCCCCTGACCACGAGCTGATGGTGCCCGGGCAGGCCGCCTGTCAGGTCGTGGGCCTCACCGGCGAGGGGTGACCACGGACGGCACGCCCC
>NZ_JBEPEL010000133.1:0-9952 GCF_040300825.1 Streptomyces sp. NPDC000229 | reverse complement strand
GCCGCTCACCAGGGAGAAAATGAGCACGGCGGCCAGTACGTTCATCAAGCCCTGGAACCACACGGCCTCTAAGTCCTGAGAGCGTCGCTGACAGTGGTGTACAGCGGGATGGCCTGGTCGAGACCGACGAGTTCGATGACCTTCAGAACGGGAGGCTGGGGTCCGGCGATCCGCATCCATCCGCCTGTGACGTGTGTGTCCCGGCGAGCTTTGAGCAAGGCGTTGACTCCGGAGGAGTCCATGAACGTCAGGCCGGACAGGTCGAGTAGCAGGCAGTGGCTGCCCAGAGCCCGGACGGATCTGACCGCGTCTTCGAGGGCCGGTACCCCGTCGTAATCGAGCTCGCCGCTGACCCGTACCACTCCGATGCCGGCTGGCTGCACCTCGCCTTGTACCTGAAGCCGACCGAGTTCCATACCTGCTGTCTCCTCAAAAACTCTTCGGCGCCCCTGACGCACCAGTATGGATGGACTGCGCGCTGACGGCTCCCGAAACTCAAGACAGCGCCACGATCCCGCACGGCATGGGCTCCGGGACCCCGCCGTCTCCTCCGGTCACCCGTGGAACGGCCGCCGTCGTCGCGGCACCTCACCGCAGGGCGAGACGCGCCCGTACACGCTTGCCCGACGGCAGGGGCTCGATCTCGACGCCTTCGCATACAGCCAGAACGATCTCCAGCCCGTGCTGCCCGACCCGCCGCGGGTCGGGTGCATGGGCTATGGGGGCTACCTGGTGCGTGTCGGACACGGCGATATGCAGCACTCGGCCAACCAGCTCCAGGTCGACCTGGCAGGGACCTGAGGCGTGCCTGACGACGTTCGTGACGAGCTCACTGATCACCAGCCGGGCGTCTCCGACCGTCGGGGGCCCGATCGCCACCCCGTCGGCCGCCTTTGCCAGCAGGAAGGACGCGACGAAATCCCTCGCCGAAGCGATGGCTCCGTCAAGATCGATGTACGTTTTGGAGGCGGCCGCCCGGGCTGTCAGACCCGCCGACACAGGAGCCCCATGCCCCGGGTTCCGCTCGACGGGCCGGAACGGTTTCGCGGCCTCAAGGGGGGCCGCACTGTCACCACGCATCAGAGCTACCCCCATCGCACTCTTCTTCCTTTCCCCACGGCTCCCTCATACCCCTATCCCGAATCCGGCCGACGACACCCGCCTCTTCCCGGCGCGGCCATCGGGCCGTGGCCGCGAGCGGCTTGCGCCCCGCTGCAAGGGCTCCCTGGTCCCTGGCTCTTCATTCGGCCAAGCAGCTGCCCGTGCACTGCGTCACATGGCCATGGCGGCTGGGGCGGCACATGTCGGCGACCGGGCAGCCGCTGACAACCGCGCGTTGTCAGGGCGTGAGCAAGGGGGCGCGCTGCGGGCTCGCGTCGAGAAGTCGGCTCCGGGCGGCTCCGAGGGCGGCCTCGATGTCGCGCGTTCCGGTGGAAACGCACAGCGTGTAGGCGATGTCGTCCATACGCTTTCGCACTTCCGGAGCGCCCGCTTCGGCATGCAGGGCCTGGAGGGCCTCGAACTGTTCGACGAGGTCGTTGAGGACTGCGGGGTGGGCCATCAGCACGCCGGGGCTCCTTCACGCACGTGAGGTCTGGTGGTGTGGCTGCTACCCCCTCTCTGCTTGCCCATACGCGTGGATGGGCAGTCGTGGGCAAGATGTACTGGGGTGCGATCCCGGGAAGTGCGCCGCACTCGTCGCGTCGGGGCTGCCCCGAAAGGGTGACCTGCGCTGCGGTGGATGGTGAGCCTGTTCACGGGCCACGGAGCGGGGCAGGCCATATATGTGCAAGGCATGTCGCAGGTCCGTCAGCCGTTCATGCAGAGGCGAGGAGAGTACGTGACCACCTATGTCATCACGATTCCAGGCACCTTCCTGCGCGAGCTGACCGATGACGCGCGGTCTGTTCTCGTGCAGCGTCTGCGCCCCGCCGACCCACGGCAGACGTCGCTGGGGCGGGCGGAGGAATTGGACGTCCTCACTGTCCATGACAATGGCACGTTCAGTGTTCGTCTGGAGGTGGAGGCCGTTGACAGCCGCAGTGCCGAGGAGGTCGCCAGGAGCGCAGCAGCCACCGCTCTGCGGGAGGCCGGTTACAGCGAAGACGAGGCGCCCACCGGGCCGGCCGCAGTGACCGGTATCGACGCGCAGGCTTGACGCCATCTCCCCCTTGGGTGCTCCGTCCCTGCCGGGGCGGAGCACCTGGCCGCTCACGTCGATCGATGGCCAGCGATCCGTTCCCGGACGCTTGTGCGGGAAGGGAGTGTGGGGGCTTCGCTTTGTCAGGGCAGTTGGGGAACCGCCAGTGACAAGCGCAGGGTTTGACTGAGCAGGACACGGCAAAGTTGGTACGGGTCAGCTCAACGTCGGAAAAGCTCCCTCCGGCTGTACCACGTAGGGCGAGAAAGGGTGAGACGATGAGCCGCCTGGACCCGATCACCACTCCTGCTGCTTCCCTGACCGCCTGTTGGGACGGAACGTCCGAGTGCGTCCCGAGGGCCCGGCAGGCCGCCCGTGATCATCTGCGCGCCGTGGCACCCCGCGTCGCGGACGAAACCGCTGACGCAGTGAACATCGTCGTTTCCGAATTGGTGACGAATGCCGTTCGTCACGCGGGCGGGAAATTCACCCTGCGCCTCAGTCCTCGCGGAAACAGTATCGAGGTGGCCGTCACTGACAACAGTGCGGCGCTCCCGCGTATGCGTCGGCCCGACTTCAATGACGGCAAGGGCGGTTTCGGTCTGCCGTTGGTGAGGCAGTTGTCACGTTGCCTCACCGTGACACCGCGGCCGCGTGGCGGCAAGACCGTCACCGCCGTCGTCGACCGCGTGGCGTCGTAAGGCGCGCGTTCGCGCTCTTGTGCCGCCGGTGCCCGTACGCCTGGCAATGGCGCAGCAGGCGTAGCGGCGAGACGAGGTGGCGGCCGCATGCCGACGGGCTCACGAGGGGGCGGCTCCGCCACGCCCGTAACAGAACGAGCTCCTTCGGCGCAGTCCATGTCTGAGGGCGGTGAGCGACTCGGGCGCCTTCCCTTGCCAGGAGACCTCTCCACGTATTACCAATGTAAACTATTGTCAGACGGCAATGATTTCCCCTGCAGCCCGCGGGTCCGGTCCAGTACAACAGTCGAACCACCAAAGAGGACAAAAGGCATGAAGAGGCGGGGACGGGCGAGAGGGCTCGGTGTGGCGAGAACGGCCGACAAGCGGGTTGTACGGTGAGGTTCAGAGCACGAAGAGCGGGCGAAGCCTCCTCCCACGCCCAGCAGGCGAGGCAAACCGCCCAGCGCCCCATCGGGCACCGGCCTTCGTATGAACCGCCGGTGCCGGTCCCGCTGGACGCCGAGGACGTCAGGCTGATTCGCCAGAGCCTCACCGTCGTCGAATCGCGGACGGCGGAGATGGCCGTGTACTTCTACGCCATCCTCTTCCTGCGCCACCCGCAGGTGCGTGAGCTCTTCCCACCGAACATGGATGTCCAGCGCGACCGCCTGCTCCGGGCGCTGCTCCGCATCGTCGACCTCGTCGACCGCCCGGAGCACCTCGTGCACTTCTGCTCGCGCCTCGGACGGGATCACCGGAAGTTCGGCACCCGGCACGAGCACTACGGGGCTGTCGGCGAATGCCTCCTCGAGGCCCTGGCTCGGTTCGCCGGCCCGGCGTGGACCCCAGAGCTCGCCGGTGCGTGGCAGCGCGCGTACGCCGCGGCGTCCCGGACCATGATGCTCGCGGCCGACGACGACGCCCGGCTGCGCCCGGCCGTGTGGACCGCGACGGTGATCGCTCACCGCCGCCTGGGGCCCCAGCTCGCCGCCGTCACGGTGGCTCCGCAGGACCCCTACCCCTATGCCGCCGGCCAGTACGTGAGTGTGGAGACGGCGCGGCGGCCTCGTATGTGGCGCCACTACTCCCCCGCCCATGCGCCGCGGCCGGACTCCACGCTCACCTTCCACGTGCGGGCTGTCGCCGGCGGCCAGGTCAGCAACGCCCTGGTCCACGAGACGAGGGTGGGTGACGTGATCCGTCTCGGTCCTCCGGAGGGCGAGATGGTCCTGGATCCGGAGTCATCGCTGGACGTGCTCTGCGTGGCCGGCGGCACAGGCCTGGCCCCCATCAAGGCCCTGATCGAGCAGATGGCCAGGACGCGTTCCGAGCGCTGCGTCGACTTGTTCATCGGTGCCAGGACCGCGCGGGACCTGTACGGACTGGACGACATGCTGCGCCTGTCCCAGCGGTATCACTGGCTCTCGGTGAGGGCCGCGGTGTCCCATCAGCGCATTGTGGGCGCGGAGGGGTCGCTGCCCGAGATCATCGCGCAGTACGGTCCCTGGGACAGACACGAAGTGTTCCTCAGCGGCCCTCCGCCCATGGTCACCACTGCCGCCCGTGTGTTGACCGAACGCGGCGTCGTGCCCTCGAGGATTCACCACGATCCACTGGACGTTCCCGTCCTGAGCTCTTCGCCGGATCCCTGCTAGCGCTCGAACAGGAAGAAAACGACCCGACGTGAACATTCACCACCCATCCGCAACGCAGGGCGAACGCCTGCTGCAGCAGCACCTCGGCACCACGGAGCGGGCCTCCGGCTTCTACGACCGCCAGGTGAAGCCGTTCCTCACCCCCGAGATGCGCGACTTCATACGCCGCCAGAGCATGGTCTTCCTCTCCACGGCGGGTGCCGACGGCGCCTGCGACGCGAGCTTCCGCTCAGGGCCGCCGGGGTTCGTCGTCGTCCTCGACCAGCACACGGTCACTTATCCCGAGTACCGAGGAAACGGCGTCCTGGCCAGCGCCGGCAACATCATGGAGAACCCGCACCTCGGCCTGCTCTTCATGGACTTCACCCACCACCACATAGGCCTCCACGTGAACGGGACGGCCCGGCTGCACAGCGACTCGGAGCAGCGGCAGATGTATCCGCACCTGCCCCAGGACCCTGCTCCGGGGCGCCGGCCGGAGCTCTGGGTCCACATCACCGTCGACGAGGCCTACGTGCACTGCTCGAAACACATCCCGCACCTGGAACCGGCCCTACGCCCACGGGCCGCCGTCACACGCCCCAAGGACGCGGACTACTTCACCGCCGGTGCGCCCACGGGTCGCGAGCATGTCTCGAAGCAAGCGGCAGTCGCCGACGATGTCCACGCTCAGGCACGGGACATGCCCTGACCGCGCAGCCTCTCGCCATGCGGCACCCGGCCGGCCCCGAGGCGGTTGTGCAGCCCGGGCGGTTCCCGCAGGGGGCTCAGGAATCGAGCACGGCGGCGACGGCTTCGATCTCGACCAGCTGGTTCTCGTAGCCGAGCACGGTGACGCCCATCAGCGTGCTCGGTACGTCATGGTCGGCGAAGGCGTCCCGCACCACCTCCCAGGCAGCCACCAGGTCCTCTTGCCGGGCCGAGGCGACGAGAACCCTGGTGCTGATGACGTCCTGGAGCGACGCGCCCGAGTCAGCGAGGGCAATCCGCATGTTCTCGACGGCCTTCATCGCCTGACCCGCGTAGTCACCGATCGCCGCGGTGGAGCCGTCGTCGTTCAGCGGACAAGCCCCGGCGAGGAAGATCAGGCGTGACTCGGCGGGTGCCGTGGCCGCGTAGGCGTACTCGGCGACGTCGGACAGGGAAGCAGAGCGGGTCAAGGTGACGGTACGGGGCATAGTGGTCGGGTCCTCCCCCAGCGGGTGTTGAGCACGGACATCCTGCCAACACCCCGCTGGGTCCCGCCTTCCCTTTTCTCCGCGGTCCCCGCGCAGCGGTCATTGCCCCTCGACCCTCAGCCTGGCGGCCGACGTCCGGGCAACTCCTGGCCGACCGCGTCGGCAGCACTGGACGCAGTCGTGTCAGGCGGCGGTCACTACGTCGGCGGAAGTACCAGAAGTCCCCTCCGCCGGTTGCCGCTGCGAGGGCCGGGCGAGGATGGTGTCCGCTGCCGCGAGCGCGTCGCCGGTCGTCCGGGTGCCGGTCATCACACACAAGGTATGGCTGATCCGGTCGAGCTCCCGACGCAGTGCGGGGTCTTCACGAGACAGAAGCGTGATACGCACGTCTGCGAACCGTGCGAGGAGAACTCGCAGTTCGCGTGGGTCGGGCATGAGCACAGGTACGTCCTCCCTGATCGTCCGGCCGCATCCGTATGCCCTGCTTCTCCGCCTGCCACACCTGCCGTTTGCGCCCGTCAGCCGTCCGTTTGCGTACTGTCCTGTTCCACGACCACCAGGAAGGCATCGAGCCGAAGGTCCATGACGACCTGGGCGGGCTCTCCTTCCTCGCGACGGCGTGCCGCGAATTCCTCGGCGGGCCAGCTCCCGCGAGGCCCTCCGGCCGGGAATCGCTCGAGAACCCTTGCCTCTGTCACGGGGCACCTCCTGTCTCACCGGCTCCGTACTGTGGGAGCAGCATGCAACGGGGTACCGTTCGGATGCCCGCAGAGTGGCAGGGACATACATGCGTCGTCCGCCGTCGGCGGCCAGGACGACAGCAGGTGTCGGCGTACTGCTCAAGTGCTCAGCTGCGTACAGGTCCTGTGACGCCGCCTGCCTCTCCGGCCTCATGTCCTCGGCTCGGGCGGGTGGATGTGCGCCCGCTGGTTCGGCCCCGGCGCATCGAAGTTCAGACCGTTCTCGTCGAGGGCGTTGAAGACAGTGAGCCGGGCGTCCGCGAAGGCGAAACTCACGTCCACTGTCCTCCCGGCGGCATCGTCCACGGTCCATTCGAGCAGTTCGACGCTCTGCAGCGTTCGACAGCGGAGTGCTTGCAACTCAGGCAGCGGTTCAGGACGCCACTCAAGTGCAAAACCGGGCCACCGCACTGGGCCCAGGGGGTCTATCTCGTTCCAGGTGAGAGAGAGGTCGTCGAAGGTGCGATGGGTCCTGGCAGAGTCGGCATCACGGCTGTGGTGCCGGCACTGGATGCGGGCGTGAGCGGGACCAGAAGGTCCCGGTCACCGGATGGCAAGGCGGGCCCCGCCGCACCCGGGGGGATGGGGTCGGCGGGGCCCGAAGGGTTCGGCGTGGGCCGGGAGGGGGGATGGCCAGCCGAACGGTTAATACGCTGGTGCCCGGCATCCGCCCAAGCATGCCTGCTTTCGCAGAACAGATTGGCGCTCTTGCCCACCGGCCCTTCAATGGGTCAGGCCGTCGTGATGGACCAGTCCCCCGACGGCCTCTCACCCTTGCCATCCTGTTCGGCCGAGGGCGCTGCTCGCCTTGTCAAGGATGAGTAGCCGCCTCCACGGTGAGGCGGACGTCGAGAACCGTGTCGACCGCAGTGAGCTCGAACAGCCGCACAAGCTGGGGCGTGGGCGCCGCGATCCGCAAAGAGGTCGTCCCATGTACGCGCAGGAGCACGTTGAGGAATGTCGAGTCGGCGAAGGTCAGGTGGGAGGCGTCCAGGACCACGGCGGGGTGAGAGGCAGCTGCCTGGCTCAGGGCGTCGGCGAGCGGAGCGATGGTGGTCATGTCCACTTCTCCGTGGGCGGCAATGACCCAGGCATCACCGGCCGCGTACTGGACACAGGCCTCGCCACCACCTCCGCCATCGTGTCCGGGGCGAGGAGAGTACTGCGGCTTGTCGTCACTGCTCACGTCCATAGCCAGAGTCTGCCTGATGGATCAAGTGCCAGGGGCAGGCGCCGGTCATCCATCAGCCATCTGCTCATCCTGGTACGCGCCCGGACACGATGCCCGCTTGTCGTGAGGGCCGCCACGCCATCCTGCCGGGATGTTCCATGCAGTGAACCGGCAGGTCAGTCGTTGACTTCCCTGTTGAACTTGTCCGCGCACGCGTCACGTTCGCTCTGCGTCTTGGCGTGCTGGACACACTCGTCGAAGTTCTTGAACTCGTCCGAGTTGAGGATCGACGCGCCGATCGCGATGATCACGACTGACGCGATCAGTCCCAGCGCGCCGAGCACGGTACCGATGATCGACATCTTGCCGTACGGTGCCCGGCCCCCACGTGCCTTACGGGCGCCGATGATGCCGAAAATCACCGCGAGCAGGCCCAGCACGATGCCACCGAAGACGGTCCAGAAGAGGAGGATCGCCGCGATGCCAAGGACCAGCGCGGCGATCGCCAGTCCGTTGTTCCGCTTCACGGCCGCGTCCGGGTGGGTCTGGGCGTAGTCGCTGGGCGTCTGGGGGTGGTTGGAGAAGGACACGCGATCACGCTCATCTCTGTTTCAGTTCCCATGCGTCGTCGTGCATGCTCCTTGTGCCCCCTGGACGGCGACGAATGCGGCTGAGGGCGCTCCTGGCGCTCCACGCTGCGCTCCACGTCGAAGTCCGCCGTTCGGCGTGCCCAGTCACAGGTTTCTGAGCGAAACACGGAGTGGTCACCGAGACGGACGTGCGCGGCGGAGCTCGTGGTGGAAGCCGTGGCCGGTCAGCGGCTCGGTGTCGTCGAGTCACAACACCCGTGCCCGGGCGGCCGGTCGGTGACAAGGAGCGCGCTTGAACTGGTGGCCGGTCAGGCCCGTTCAGCACACGGGGCGGTCGGTGTACTCACCGGCGTTTGAGTACGGGAGCAGTGCTGCCCGGCGGGATCCGCCTGCTGAGATCGGCCCATGACTACGACGTCCTTTCCCGCCACGCTCTGTCGGACCCCCACGCCGCTTCGTCGGCGCCGTGTCAGGTCGCTGGTCGTGGGCGGCCTCATGGTGCTCGTCGCGGCCCTCACCCAGGGGTGCGCCGGCGGCCGGGTGATGTCGGAGACGGAGTTCCGTGAGCACGTCAGGCTCACGCAGAAGGCGGGTGAGGACGCGGTCAGGCGGCTGGGTATGGACCCCTCGTCCATAGTGGATCAGCGTGAGATGGCCGACTCCTCCTGCAAGGACGACTTCGGCTTCGACTCCGAGGGCGTCAGCCGTGATCAGCCCTCCATCACCTGGGCACCCGACTTCGCGAACCGCGCCGCGTATGAGGCGGCGGTCGACTCGCTCCGCGAGGCATGGTCCGCGCAGGGCTTGACGGTGAAGGACGTCCCCGCCCCCGGAAAGGGTGAACCCGGAGCCGGCCTGGCGGGGGTCCGGACGACGGACGACCACGGCATCGAGCTGTCCCTGCGTCCCGACTGGTACTCGGGCGAACCGACACTGGTGGCCGACGGCGGGTGCGTACGGCACCGTGGGTACCTGGTCGACTGGGAGTAGGAGCACTCCGGTGGGGCCCCGGTTCGCGTGGGCGAGGCCCCGTCAGGGCAGCGGCCCCGCCCACGCGGACCGGGGGCCGGGGGCCGCCACCTCTATCGCGCGGGCCCGCCCGCATCTCTGCGGAAACGGCCCAGCGGACGACCTTGATGCCGAAGTTGTCCGCCGAACCGGTGGCCCAGGGCGCAGCCGATCGCGGAGCGCATGGGGGCGTACATCTCCATGCCCATGCCGAGACCAGTGGGCCGGGGTCGAGGATGCCACTCCAGCCGTAGGCCTTCAGCAGGTTGGTGGTCTGCTGTGCGGCACCTGATCGGTGTGGCCCGCTGCCGGATGCGTCCGCACGTTGTGGGCGTCAGGCGTCGACGGTGTGGTAGGACTGCTGGGTCGCGGCGTGGCGGAGTTCTTCGTTGATGCGCTGGGCCTCTTCGAGCTGGTCCTCCAGGATGACGATCCGGCAGGCGGCATCGACGGGGGTGCCCTGGTCGACGAGTTCACGAGCGCGGGCGGCGATACGCAGTTGGTAGCGGGAGTAGCGGCGGTGTCCGCCCTCGGAACGGAGCGGGGTGATCAGCCGGGCTTCGCCGATGGCGCGCAGGAAGGCGGGGGTGGTGCCGAGGAGTTCGGCGGCGCGGCCCATGGTGTAGGCGGGGTAGTCGTCGTCGTTGAGACGGTCGAGCGGGTCTTGTTTGGTCATCTGCACCTTCGCTTGGTAACGCGGTCGAGGGGCCCTGGTTGCCGTACGACATGCCGTCCCATCTGTTCGCGGACCGTCCCGCCCCACAGCCGCCGGAGCGCGGCACGCTGG
>NZ_JBEPEL010000132.1:0-10753 GCF_040300825.1 Streptomyces sp. NPDC000229 | reverse complement strand
GCCCGGCAGCATGTCTATTGATGACGGGCTCGGTGTCGCGTGGCGCCGCATTGACTTCACTGGCGCGATGCTGCTCGTTGTTGCCATCGTGAACTTACTCTTACCGGGATGACGGCTGCTTGCAGAGTGCCGATTGAAAATGTGATGCCAGTCAGCCGAATCGACTCGCCCTGTGCAGTTGTGAACGAGGACTGGAGTGGTGTTCGCCAGCACATAGTACGTGTGAAGGTCGTTGACGGTCAGGTCGTAGGCCGCTTGGAGAGATTTCCAGTCCGACACTTTGCCGATCTGGGCGGTAGCGCCGGTCGGGGTACGAAGGGTGTCTCCAGCATTGAGCGCGGAGGCGTTGGTCCACTGCTTGCGGTTCTGCGACCAGAAGGGGTGGTGGTCCGTGGCGACGAGGCCACCCCCACTACCCTTCCCTCGCAGGGTGATACGGGTGAAGTCTCGGTCGTCAGGTGTGTAGATGGTGGCGTCGACACGTCGCGAACCCGTGGTGCCGGAGACCGGGTCGGTGGCCATGACCCGGTCGCCCACCCTCACGTCCTGGATGGGTCGGTGGCCGCCGTCCGCCATGAGCACCTTTGTCCCTGCAGGGAAGCTGTGCTTGCGAGTGGGACAGGAGGGGGCCCTGTCAGTTCTCTTCCTGAAGCGATTCAGCGAGTCCCAGAGCTTCTCCGTCTTGTCATACCATTTCTTTCCCTTGACGGGGGCAGCGCCCCAGCCCAGGAACGGGATGGCAGAGGCACACGACCAGCCAGCGTCCTCATAACGATCGGGCTCGTCGAATATCCAACCTTCAAGGCCGTAGGCACCGCAGTTGGCCAGGTCTGCGGGCTCACCGAAACCGGGAACGAGGCCACCTGCATCGAGCGCCAGATGGGTGTAGTCCAGCGAGAGGCGGAACTTTTCCTCCGGACTGAGCTGCATATACCAGTTGAAGGCGTCACCGATGAAGTCGGTCCCGGCCGACATGCCCGTCTCGTACTCGTCATAAGACCTGTCGAACCAGGACCTCTGGGATTCTATGAGCGTCTGGGCCAGGAACTCATTCAGATTCGCTTCGTACACCTTCGCTGCGGTCTGCGCGTCCTTACCGGCGTTGAGGGCGGACTGGCGGGCGGCTTCGGCCGCCGCGTACGCCTCCTCCGCGTACCCTCGGGCCATAGTGGCGCTGATCTCAGCGAAGGACGCGGAGCTGTTGGCGTCAGCGGCACTGTTCCAGGCTCGTATGTCAGCCTCGCGAGCCGTGGCTGCTGATTCGGCGGCCTTGTCCGCGGATACCTTGGCCTGATCGGCTGACTCAGTAGCCTGCCGAGCATGGGCGGCTGCCGCTGCCGCATGGGCCTTTGCATCAGCGGCATACTTCTGCGCGTCGTCCGCCGCCCCCTGCGCAGTGGCTGCGGACTTCAGGGCCTCGGCGGCGTTCTTCTGCGCCAGGGCAGCGACCTCGGCGGCTCCCGAGATGATCAGCTGGATCTGAGCGACGTGGGTGGCATTGATGTGATCCCGCCGGGCCGCCTTGAACTGGCCGCTACGCACGAAAGTGCGCAGTACCGGGGTGGGGCTTGCCAAGGCTGACTCGGCAGCTGCCTTGACTTCTGGACCTCCGGTTTCCGCCAGGCGCGCGGCGACTACCCGGTCGTCGCTGTCGCCGGCGGTGAACCGGTGCTTGGTGAGGAAGTCCAGGAAGGCTTGGGGGGTATTGACCTCGAAGGCGGTGTCGGCGGCCTTCTTGACGCCAGGTCCCCCTGCTTCAGCGATCCGGGTCACTTCCACTCTGTAATCCGGGGCCGCCGCCGTGTGCTGGCCCTGTGTCACGAACGCATGAATGTGTGCCGCGCCACCGCTGAGGGCGGCTTCCGCAGCCGCTCTGACGGCCGGGTATGGGGATCTGGCAGCCAGGATCTGGACCTCGTCCCGCTCGTCCTGTTCTTCTGCAATACGCCAGCCGTTGCGGGCATACTCAACAACTACGGCGTCCGGGGCCGCCAGTGCCGCCTCGGCGGCCGAGCGGCTCCACGTACCGCGCACCTGGAGCGCGGCGAGGGCCATCTTGCGGCCGGTGACCGCGATCAGCTCCTGGTCTGCTCCCGGCTGGGCTGCCTGCTGCGTGAGCTGCTTGAAGTCTGCCGTGAGCTTCTCAGCATCCGCCGTGGCCTTCTCAATGGCCGCCTGTGCCTTGTCGTATTCGGCCTTCAGGTCCTTGGCCCGATTCACATTCGACCTGGTGCGCGAGGTGACTTCCTCGGACTCGGCCCTACGGGCGAGGTCGTGGATCTTCTTGGCTTGCTCGACCGCGTTGACAGCCTCGCCGGCGCGTTGCGCTGATGCAGCGGCGTGCGCCTTCGACTCGTTGGCGGCCTCTTGTGAGCCTGCCGCATGTTGCCCTGCCGTGCGGGCAGCTTCGGCAGCCTTCCGGGCGTGCTGCGCGGAGGAACGGGCCGCGTCTCGGGCCTCTCGGGCGGCACGGGCAGCATCGGCGGCATGCGCCGCAGCAGCGTTCGCTGCGCGCGTGGCCTCCTTGGCGTGTCGCCGTGCAGTGGCGGCCGCCTCGCGCGCCTCAGCTGAGGAAACCCCGGCTTCGTCGGCGTAGCGGCCGGCCTCATCTGCGGCGAGGGCGGCCTCGTCCGCGTTGGCGATGGAGGATGCGGCGGCGCGTGCGGAACGGGCCGCGGCGTCGCCGGAGATCGCGGCCCGGTCGGCGTGACTGGCGGCAGCATCGGCGGCGTCGGCAGCTTGGAGAGCCTGCGCAGCCATTTGCTCGTCCCGTTTGCCGGCGGCGGCACTGTTCAGTGCGGCTGTCGCAGCGCGGGCGGCGCCAGCCGCGGCGTTCGCTGCGCTACTGGCCGCGGCGGCGGCGACCTGGGCAGCGGCGTTGGCCGCCCGGGCCGCGGTGATCGCTGCCTGGGCGGCTTCGGCCGCTCGCCGGGTGGACTCTGCAGCCCGGCGGGCGGCGTCGGCGGCCTTGCCCGCATCCTTCTTCGCGGCGGCGGCCTCCGCTGCTGCCTTCTCGGTTTCCAGCTTGGCCAGGCGCGCCAGGGCAATTGCCTTGTCCGCGGCCTCCTTTGCGGCCTTGTTCTCCCGCTCTGCTTGGTCTCCGGCCGCCTTGGCCTGTTGGGCCAGTTGCGAGACGGTGGCCCGCTCCTGGTCCTGTGCGCGAGCTACGTGCTGTCCGACCGCCAGAAACTCCTGCAGGTCATCGATGGATCCGTTGAGCGCTTCGGAGGCGGCTGCACGGACCCTGGGGCCGCCGGCGGTTTCAATCTGCGCCACTCGAACGCGGGCGTCGGATTCCCGCTTCTGGTACTGCCCCTCACTCAGGTACTCGCGGATGTCCTCGATGGAGCCGTTCATGGCCGCGTCTGCGGCTGCCTTGACAGCACGGCCGCCAGCCTCGCCGATCCGTGCCACTTCGACCCGCTGGTCCTGCTCCAGCGGCTGCTTCCAGCCTTCCTTGAGGAAGAAGTCCAGTTGTTCTTGGGTGCCGTCCAAGGCCTGTTCGGCGGCCCGCCGGAGGGCGGGACCGGCTTCCGCGAGGACTTGGAGCGCCGCCTCCCGGTCGTCCAGGTTCTCCGCGATGGCCCTGTTCTTCTCCAGGAATGCCTTGATGTCAGTGTCTGAACCGGTCAGGGCGGAGGCAGCAGAAGCCTTGGTCGCAGGCCCACCTGTCTTCCAGTACTCCAGAACCTGTCCACGTTCACTGAGCGTTGGGTCCGCCCAAGCGGGTGGTGCCGCCATGACCAGGCCGGACATCAGGGTGAGCGGCAGCAGACCACCGCTGAGCAGCCGGACTACGCGTCTCCTCCCCCCGATCCACCCGGATTGCTGTGTGCTGTGGCACACGAAACTCTTCCCCTCTATTAGGAGCCTCGGCCGTCAGAGCATGTGACAGCCGACCACGTCGGTAGCCGGTTGTGGCGCCTTTGCCACGCATGCACGGGCCGTGCGGCTCTCGTCGCAGCCCTTGGTCAGGCCCCCAGGCCAGGCTGCAACAAGGAGCAGTACCGGCTGTCTCGACCGGTGTGGGCTCTGTGTCATGGACACAGACTTTCCACTCCAACCCAAGGTTGTACCGGACATGGATGTTTTCGGATGAGAATGGCAGCGGCATCCATAAGTGGAACTGGATCCTCAACTTCCGCTAGTGGCGGGGTGCTCAGCGGGCTTTCAGATGCTGCTCTGCGCAAGCCGGGCTATCCTGCTCCGGCCCCCAGGCGATCAGGTCGGCCGCGACGACGCGGTCCGGCTGCTCTTGCCCATGCTTCCGGCGACACCCGGAGCGCGTTCCGCCCTCCCACTGGGAGTGGCGGCATTTTCGAGAAAGCGACAACACGTCAGTGCTTAAGCGCAGATGGCTGGCCACAGCCACCGTGACAGCGGCCGTCGTTCTGGGGACGCCCGCACCTTTGGCATTCGCCGCTCCAGAACCGCCGGCGGGGGAGCAGGCGCCGTACGCCGGCGAAGACGGCGCCTATCCCGACGGCACCGGAGTACTGGAGGAAACCGGCGCTACGCTCATACGGGGCGATGGCGGCATCACCTACACACCGTGCGATCGCCCCCACCAAATCAAAGTCTGGGCCAGGAACCTGAAGCTTCCTGACGAGCGGATGTGTTTCACCGCTCCCGGTGCGACAGGCTTTCTCGCGGTCACGATCCCCGACGCCTATCGCATTCAGACCTATGACCGAGATGTGCGCGCCAGCATCTCCGTAAAAGACCAGAGGCAGACTCTGAATGTCCCCGAAGACACCAGCAAGGGCTTTGGAGAGGCAAGTCCCGAGCAATCGGCTGCGGTGCTCCTCGAGCTGCGTATCACCGGCTCCAGTGCCCCGCCCCCGGCAGCCGGCCCCAACGACACCACCCTGCCCTTCATCGGCAAGCTGTCAATCGGTGACACCGGCTCCTGCACCGCGACCCTGATAGACCCGGAGTGGGTGGTGACGGCCAAGAGCTGCTTTGCCGACGACCCTGCCGAGAGCATCGACATCCCGGCCGGTCCGCCGAGGAAGAAGACCACCCTCACCCTTGGTCGCGGTGATCTGACGGCGGCCGGCGGCCACACCACCGAGATCGTGACGCTGGCGCCACGCGCCAACCGTGACCTGGTTCTGGCCCGTCTGGCCCAGCCCGCGGCGGGTATCGCGCCGGTGGCGTTCGCGAAGACCGCCCCCACCACGGGCGAGAGCCTGGACGTCGTCGGATTCGGCCGTACCAGCACCGAGTGGGTTCCGGTCAAGCGTCACACCAGTGCCTTCAGCGCCGGCACAGTCGATAGCGGCGAACTCGCTCTCGCCTCCGCCGACGGATCGCGGGTCTGCAAGGGTGACGCCGGAGGACCTGTGCTGCGGACCAAGGACGGCAAGAGCGAACTCGTCGGCATCACCAGCCGCTCCTGGCAGGGCGGATGCTTCGGACAGGGCGACGAAACCCGCACGGGTGCCGTCGCAAGCCGGATGGACAATGTCACCTTCGGCTCACGCCTGACCGCGGGCCAGCGTCTCGACCCCGGTGACACACTTGTCTCCGCCGCCGCACAGCTCACCATGCATCCGGGCGGCAACCTCGTCGTCACCTCCAACGCCGGTAACGCTCTCTGGTCCAGCGGCACCTCCGAAGCCGGGTCCTTCGCGCGCTTCGAAGCCGGTGGCAACCTCGTCGTCCGCAACGCAGCCGACACCGCCACCCTGTGGCAGTCCAAAACGTCCACAACGGGCGGCTCGCTGATCCTGACCGACCGCGGCAACCTGGTCGTCCACAACGCCCAGCAGCAGTCCCTCTGGTCGAGCAACACCGTCGTCCGGCACGACTACAACGGGGACGGGCGCAGTGACATCGGTGCCTGGTACTCGTTCCCGAACGCGGTGTCGGATGCGACGTACACGTTCCTTGCGAAGCCGAAGGAGGGCGACGTCGCGGCCGGTGTCCTGGGCAATCCGCTGAAGTCCTACACCTCGTCGACGGACAAGTGGAACGAGTCGGCGATGAAGTTCATCACCGGTGACTTCAACGGCGACGGCCGGGGTGACATGGTCACTGTGCGGGGTAACAGCGACGCCAGTGTCACCGCCTTCGTGGCCCTGGGTCAGGCCGATGGCGGGTTTGCCGAGCCCGTGCAGGCGTGGGCGGCTCTTCCGGGTGGCGAGTTCCACGTCTCGTACATGACGCCGCAGGCCGGTGACTTCAACGGGGACGGCCGCGATGACATGGCGGTGTGGTCCGCCAACGCCAAGACGGGCGAGACCAAGCTGTTCACGTTCACGTCCAAGCCGAGCGGCACGTTCAACACGCCCTTCGAATCCTGGGTGGCGCCCGCGGGCTCCTGGGTGCGCTCCAGCACGAAGTTCGTCACGGGTGATTTCAACGGTGACGGCCGTGAGGAGTTGAGCGTGTTCTACAAGCAGGGCACGCAGGGACTGAAGACCTACGTGTTCGGCACGCTGCCCAACGGCGGATTCTCCGCCCCGGGTCTTCCCTGGTGGGAGAGCACGGCGTGGAACTGGGAGAACGCCCTCCCGCAGGCCGGCGACTTCGACGGTGACGGCCACGACGACGTCCTCGTCTGGTACAGCTACGACGACGGCGCCGACCGCACCTCGACCATGCTGTTCGAGAAGGTGGACGGGAAGAACAAGTTCGGCTCCGCCAAGGTGACCCTCGACGGTGCCAAGAACTACGACGTGTCCCGCCTGAAGATGGTGACCGGTGACTACAACGGTGACGGCCGTGACGACCTGGCCGTCATGAACCACCGGGCGGACAACTCGGTACAGATGATCACGTGGACCGCGAGGGCCGACGCCATGTTCAACGGCGGCCTGGTCGGGTGGACGTCCAACGCCGGAGCCTGGTCCTTCGGCACCACCAAGCTCTTCAGCTCCTACAACTAGCCAACCCCCGGGCAGGGGGTGTCCACCGGCGGTGGGCACCCCCTGCCTCGTCGCGCACCGCACTCTCAAGAAGCGAGGAAGCACCGTCATGTCCGAAACCCGCTCAAGCCTCGACCGCCGAGGTCTCATACGTCTGGCCGCCAAGGGGGCCGCGGCGGGTGTGGCCGTCGCCGCCGGGGGGACGTTCGCCGGAACGGTGACGGGCGCGGTTGCCGCGCCCACGCCGACGCCCGACCCCCTCCGCGGGATGCCGCGCTCGCTGGCGCTCAGCGTGCCCAGGCGGGTGAACGGTGACGCCCCGCTGCCGCCGCTGCCCGACCAGACCGGCGGAGGGCGCATCTCACGGCCGAGCCGCCGTATCCCGTACGCCCAGGGCGCGCCCTCGGCCCGGGTGGCGGGGGAGGACGTACCCACCGCCCTGCCGTTCGCGTTCAACCAGGCGGGGTACCGGATCGTGACGGACCTCCCGGAGGCCATGCGGCCGTGGCGGGACCGGCCCAAGCGGTGGGAGGACATCACTCCCGACACCGAGAAGCAGTTCCTCGATGCCGAGGGTGTCGTACAGGTGCGTGAGGGGTTCGGCCAGCCCGGATACGACCAGCCCGTCACGCAGATCCAGTTCGCGCTCGGCTGCATCACCAGCTACCGCACCGAGACCGACGCCTCCCGCAAGGCCCTGTTCCTCACCCGGGCCAAGGCGCAGGCGAAGCGGCTGATCGACCGGCGGGTCGAGGCGCGCGGGGTGTGGTACTTCCCCTATCCGTTCGACTATGTGCACGCCGAGCACAGCGGCGTCGACTACAAGGCGCCCTGGTACTCCGGTATGGCGCAGGGCGAGGCCATCAGCCTGTTCATCCAGCTCACCCAGCTCGACGCCGTCACAGCTGACGAGCGGGCCCTGTACCGGCAGGCGGCCGACGCCGCCTTCGCGTCCCTGCTCCGCGGCGACGACGCCTACCCGTGGGTGGTGCACAAGGACTCCGCCGGTTACCTGTGGATCCAGGAGTACCCCGGCGCGCAGCCCGGGACAGGTGACTTCACCTACAACGGCATGATTTTCGCCATGTTCGGCCTGTGGGACTACTACGCCGCCACCGGCAACGAGCTCGCGCTCGCGCTGTACGACGGCTCGGCGACCACCATGGCCCGCTACTTCCCGCTGCTGCGGAACGTGCGCTGGCACTCCTACTACTGCCAGACCCACCGCATCCCCGCCCCCACGTACCACCAGCACCACATCAACCTCTTCCGTCAGCTGCACTGGCAGACCGGCAGTCCCGATTTCGCCCATCACACCGACGTCCTCACCGACGACTTCCCCTCTCCCTATCTGCGGGAAGGGTCCACCGTCGCCTTCGCTGCCGGGACCCACACGCTGTACCGGCTCGACACGAAGGCGGACGGCGGCTGGGACAGGGCCAAGGAGGACGCGCAGCTGGAGGTGAAGAAGGTGACCTTCGACCGTGCGACTCAGGCGCCGGCTTCCATGCGGCGCCGCATCCAGGGACGTGGCATCTACTACCGCATCAGCGCGGGCGCCTATGCCGGATGGTGGGTCGGCGAGGTCTGGCCGACCTCGTTCCTCCGGGGCGAGTACCTCACCACGGTGTTCCGGCCGCAGCGCACGCTCACGTTTCCGGGCGGCAACCAGGGCGTCGACGTCTACCGCTTCACGGAGGACGGCACGGCGGCCAGCATCAAGACGGTCTCTTTCGCCGCCCCGTCCAACGCGCCCACCGACCGCCGCGCGATCGTGAACGGTCGGCCCATGTACCAGATCACCGCCGGCGCCCTCGCCGGTTACTGGGCCCCCGCCACCAGTGTCACCACGGACGGGACCGGCACCACCCGGGCCTGATCCGTCTGATCCGAAACCTCGTCAGGTCGGTATCGCGCCAGTTCAGTTGTACGAGGCCCTACCGACTATGGGATTTTCTCACCTTTCACATACGATCCACATTCACCATTGCTCATGCCCTTGGGGGGGTACACAGTCATGTCCGGTAAGAGGCGTGCGGCTGTCGGCCGCAGACGGTTCATACGCTTGGCGGGCGGCACCGCGGCCGGTGCGGCCGTCGTGGGGGGCGGGACGTTCACCGCGGTCGCCACGGGTGTCTTCGACAACCCCACTCCTGACCCGTTCGCGAACATGCCGCGCTCGCTCGCGCTGAGCCTGCCCGGCCGGGCAGGCGGGGTCTATGAGATGCCGCTGCCGCCGCTGCCGGACCCGCTCGACGAGGGCACCGCTTCCATACCGAGCACGCCGCGCCGGATCCCGTACGCGGACAGCAAGCCGGATCCCCGTGCGGTCGAGAAGGACGTACCGACCGTCCTGCCGTTCGAGTTCAAGCGGAACGGCTACACGATGGTCAAGGACCTCCCCGAGTCCCTGCGGCCGTGGCGCAACCGGCCCACGGCGTGGGCGAACGTGACGCCTCCCCTGTCGTCGGTGTACCACCTGAACACCCAGGGTGTGTACATGTACTGGAAGCCCGCCCCGGGCAGCACGAAGCCGGGCCCGGTGGGCTACGACCACCCGGTCGGACAGATCCAGTTCGGTCTCGGCTGCATCACCAGCTACCGCACCGAGACGGACCCCACTCGCAAGGCCCTCTTCCTCAAGCGTGCCAAGGACCAGGCCAACCGCCTGATCACCAAGCGTGTGCAGACCCGGGGCGCCTGGTACTTCCCCTACCCCTGGGACTACAAGCACGCCGAGCACGGCGGCGTCGACTACAAGGCCCCGTGGTACTCCGGCATGGCGCAGGGCGAGGCGATCAGCCTG
The DNA here is from genome assembly GCF_040300825.1 of Streptomyces sp. NPDC000229. Lineage (NCBI taxonomy): Bacteria > Bacillati > Actinomycetota > Actinomycetes > Kitasatosporales > Streptomycetaceae > Streptomyces > Streptomyces sp. NPDC000229. The sequence goes on along the minus strand of NZ_JBEPEL010000132.1, from coordinate 1,075 downwards.
TTCGCCCAGCTCGCGATGCTGGACGGCGTCACGGAGCAGGAACGTACGCTCTACACCACCGCCGCCAACGGAGCGTTCGCCTCGCTGCTGCGGGCCGACGACGCCTACCCGTGGGTCGTGAACAAGGACCGCTCGGGCTACCTGTGGATCCAGGAGTACCCGTTCAAGACGCCGGGCACCGGCGACTACACGTACAACGGCATGATCTTCGCCATGTTCGGGCTCTGGGACTACTACCAGCTGACCGGCAACGAACTGGCGGCACAGCTGTACGACGGTGCCTGCACCACCATGGCCCGGTACTTCCCGCTGCTGCGCAACGAGCGCAAGTTCTCGTATTACTGCCAGACCCACCGCATCCCGGCGCACACGTACCACCACCACCACATCACGCTGTGGATGCAGCTGCACTGGCACACCAACAGTTCCGTCTTCGCCCACCAGATGGACATGCTGATCGACGACGCCCCGGCCTCGGGCGTCAAGGCGGGATCGGTGATCGCCATCGGCAAGGGGGCGTACACGCTCTACCGGGTGGACACCAAGATCGTCACGCTCGCGAACGGCACCAAGGAAGACACCGGCGAGTACTACGAGAACGCCAAGACCGGTGCCGGGCACGACAAGATCCTCAGCACCAAGAAGGTCACCTTCACCAAGGCCACCCAGGCCCCGGTCGACAAGCGGCGGCGCATCAACGGTGCCGGCATCTGGTACCGGATCAGCGCCGGTGCCTACAAGGGCCTGTGGATCGGTGAGGCGTGGCCGAACGTGTTCCTGCGCGGCGAGCACCAGCCGTTCACCTACCGCGTCCAGCGCACGCTGACGATCCCGGCAGGCCGTGAGGTCACCGCGTACAACTTCGGGTCCAACAACACCACGGGCACCACGAAGTCGCTGAAGTCCGAGGCGGAGCAGCTGTTCCAGTTCGACCGCCGCGCGGTCGTCAACGGTCGGGCGATGTGCCGCATCTCAGCGGGCGGCACGCCCGCCGGGCCCGCCGGGCAGGGCCTTCCCCCGGACCTGCTCAAGAAGGTCAGGGCCCTGCTCACCAAGGCCGAAGACCCGGCCGCCA
>NZ_JBEPEL010000131.1:0-11108 GCF_040300825.1 Streptomyces sp. NPDC000229 | reverse complement strand
GCAGCACGTACGCGCAGACCATGGCGATCGCGCCCTGCGCGAGGTACAGCACGCCCGATGCCAGAAGAGTGCCGCTGAGGCCACGTTTGGAAAATACTCAAGCCTCGTGCCGGACCTTTCAAAAATTGATAGAGGCAAATTGGAGGTGTCAGGCGACCAAGCCATGCTTGGTGCACCGCTCGCACTCATGGCCGTGAACGACTTGGCTGACGAAATTGCGACAGCGGTCGTGAACGCGATGAAGGATGGCAGGGAAGAGCGTCCGCCAGGTCAGCGCGTCTTGGTGACGACGAGTCGAGACTTGGTCGCGGATGACGCTGTCTTTCAGGATGTGCGGAGCAGCCTCCGAGGGCTTAACAAATGGGCTAAGCTTTTGAAGAAGAGTGCGAGCGATCTACCGTCCGGCACACGAGAGATTGCGCCGGCATCTGCTGCTTCGATAGCCGCATCCATGGCCCCGTCTCTGATCGGAATGTTTTCATCGCACCGGACACTTGCGACATCGAGCGTGGCTGCCGATGATGCTGTAGCGAGCATGGCCGTTGCGGCATCGCTTGCACGGAATGCCGCAAGGCTGAGAGTGGCCCTTGACGACTTTCGGACAATTCCGGAGTTCGAAGGAGGCGTTCTCGATAGTATCCAAAACCTTCGCAAATCGAGCATGGAGTTGAGCCGCACGAAAACTGAGTTGCAGAGTAACGTGGAGGCAGCTGCCGTGGTGGCGAATATAGGCGCTGCGGTGGAAATGATTGACGGATTCCTGGCATCGGTTACTGCAATTACTGCGAGTGGCCGTTCGGCTTTGACGAGTGCGATGCTTCAGGAGCAACTACATGCCTCTGGTGATGCGTTCACCCACGTTCTGCTCATCAAGTCATGTCCGGGAACGGCGCAACAACTGGTTGAAGACCGGCCGATGATGATGAAGGATATTGTCTCCGTTGTGTCGGCTACAGGAATCGCATACTCGCTCCTGGAAGCAAGTAGTGGGGATACTGTGGCCGGTGGCGCACTGGCGGCGTCACGTCACCTGCATGGAAAGCTTGGGAGGGAGCTAATAGTTGACAAGGTGGAGAGAATGGATCTACCAAAGGAAACGTGACCCTGCAACGGTCTTTTGGTTGATCAGTCGGCTCACCCGCCCCCGTCCGAGCGTCGATCACGTCCTGCACTGGTCACACTGGCGCCGCCGCAGACAACACCAAGCCCGCACCAGCCACTACGAACGACGAGGCCACGCACCACCAGAAACTGCCCCACCGTCACGCAAAAGACCGTTGTAGTACGAGGTCGTGCCCGGTGGGACCACGCCCGGGCCGCGGCCGCCGGATCCGGCACGCGCAGCTGCGGCGTTGCCGTCGGTCGCCGATATCCCGCGCGACCGCCTGGAGATGGCCGCCTAGAGATACAGCCCGGCGTCCGCGCCGCGCGCCTGGTCCGGGATCGCCGCCGGGCTCGTGCCCCGCCGCAGCGCGTACAGCTCCGCCAGCGTCGCCCCGTCCCGCCCGACGCCCTCCTCGCAGCCGAGCCACGCCACCGCCTCCGGGCGGGTCAGCGGGCCGACCTCGATTCGGGCCAGACAGCGGCCGGGACGGACCACCGCCGGGTGCAGGCGCTCCAGGTCCTCGTTGGTGGTGACCCCGACCAGCACGTTGCGGCCCTGCCCGAGCAGCCCGTCCGTCAGGTTGAGCAGCCGCGACAGGGCCTGGCCCGCGGTGTGCCTGGCCTCGCCGCGGATCAGCTCGTCGCAGTCCTCCAGGAGCAGCAGCCGCCAGCGGCCGTTCGCCGTGCCCTCGTCCTCGCCGATCGCGATGTCCATCAGGTAGCCCACGTCGTTGAACAGCCGCTCCGGGTCCAGCACGCAGTCCACCTGGCACCAGTCGCGCCACGACCGGGCCAGTGTGCGCAGTGCCGACGTCTTGCCGGTGCCCGGCGGGCCGTGGAGCAGGAGCAGGCGGCCGGCGATGTCGTCCGGGGTGACCTTCATCAGGCGGTCCATCGCGTCGGCCACGGGAGCCGTGTAGTTGGGCCGCACCTCCTCCCACGATCCGGCGGTGATCCTCCGGGTCGTGCGGTACGGGCCGCGGCGGGGCGACACGTACCAGAAGCCCATGGTGACGTTGTCCGGCTGCGGCTCCGGGTCGTCCTTCGCGCCGTCCGTCGCCTGCTTCACCATCCGCTCGGCCAGCTCCGCGTCGACCGCCGTGACGGTCACGTCGGCGCCCCGGCTCCAGCGGGAGACCAGCACCGTCCAGCCGTCTCCCTCGGCGAGCGTGGCGCTGCGGTCGTCGTCACGGGCGGACCGCAGCACCGTGGCGCCCGGCGGGAGGAGGGTCGCGCCGGGCTTGACGCGGTCGAGGGACGAACTGTGCGCGTACGGCTGCTCGCCCGTCGCGAAGCGCCCGAGGAACAGCGCGTCGACGACGTCGGCGGGGGAATCGCTGTCGTCGACGGTGAGCCGGATCGGCAGGGCCTCATGAGGGTTGGCAGACATGCGGCCCATGATCCGGCACACGCGTCCTCGCCGCACGGTGTTTATGTACGGGGACGAAGTGCGGCGGTCGCCCGCCGCGCGCGCCGGACGACCGCGTACCCCCTCGTCAGCGCCCGGTCCCGCGCGAAGGCCCGCCCGATCGCCCGGCCCTCGACCAGCCGCCCGAACTCCTCGATGCCCGTCGTCCGCCGCACGGTCACCCTGCGGAGCGCGTACGGGCCCTGGGCGCACCGCGCCAGCGCGTTGCCCACGGCGAGCGACTGGGCGAACCCCGCCTCCCGGACCATGCGCCGCACGCGCCGGCTGGAATAGCCGTACGGATAGGCGAACGAGAGGGGCGCCGTGCCCAGTTCCGCCGCGATGATCTCCCGGCACCGGGCGGTCTCGAACCGGAGCCGCTCGTCGTCGAGCTGGTCCAGCTGCGGGTGGGTGTGGGTGTGGCCGCCGATCTCGGTGCCGGCGGCGGCCAGTTCCCCCTACCGCGCCCCGCTCCGGACCCATCGCGGCGCTTGAGCCCTCCCCTTGAGCCGCCTTGTGTGATGGACCGTTGCGGGTGGATGTACGACGGTATTGACAACGGCGACTGTAGGGCAAGGCCCGGACATAGGCCCACCTTTTTGCTTCTTTGGCCGTACTTCGACGGACTGCGACAAAGACGCCGTACGGGTATGACCAGTTCCCGCGGATAAAACGGAAGGAGATCTTTCCGCGTGCGAGGGGGAAATGGTGCGGGAGTTGTGCCTGGGAAAAGAATTCCCCTCGTCAGAAAGTCCGTCCTCGTTGGCCTGAGGAAAACAACAGGAACAGGGGGAGAGCGCGGCCACGACGACCACGGCGCCGCGGACCGACCACCTATGGAGTGTCAGCAGCACCTGTGCCACCAGGAGGTCGACGGCGACCGCCCCCGCCACGGACAGGACGGCGCGCGCAGGGCTCCAGCCGGCGGAGTGCCGCGGTGAGCCCGAGAGCCGGTGCGGCGAGCAGGAAGAAAAGCCCGAACGGAGGACGGAGCGGCGAGTCGTGGCCCATCGCCGCCAGGAGGGCCCCCACGGCCGCCACGGCCACTGCCGCACCGGCGAGCAGCGGTAGGGCATCACGCCGGCACATCAGGCTCCGCATGGGTGACTTACCCCCGAAACTCCGGATATCGGGCCTCAAGAGTGAGCACACTTTGACTCGACGTCACCTACACGCCATGCGCGGCTATTGGCATGGACACTGCATCCTGCTACGAACTTTTTAGGCAGAAATCCTGCTAAAGGGAGGTTCCATGAAACTGTCCCGAGCCGCGGCGTTCTCGACCTCACTCCTCCTCGGTGCCGTCCTGACCCTGACCGGGGCAGGTGCGGCGCAGGCCGACTCGTCGGCCGCAGCCCTCGACTACGTGGCCCTCGGCGACTCCTACTCCTCCGGGGTGGGCGCCGGCAGCTACGACAGCGCGAGCGGCAACTGCAAGCGCAGCACCCGCGCCTACCCCAGGCTCTGGGCCGCCGCCAACTCCCCGTCGTCCTTCGCGTTCACCGCATGCTCAGGTGCCCGCACCAACGATGTGACGGCGGGCCAGCTCGGGCCGCTGTCCTCCGCCACCGACCTCGTCTCCATCACCGTCGGCGGAAATGACGCGGGATTCGCCGACGTCATGACCACCTGCGTCCTCCAGTCCGAGGCCACGTGCATCGCCCGCGTCAACGAGGCGAAGAACTACGTCGACACGACCCTCCCCGGCCGCCTCGACTCGGTGTACTCGGCGATCAGAACCAAGTCCCCGTCGGCGCATGTCGTCGTGCTGGGCTACCCCCGCTTCTACAAGATCGGCGGCAGCTGTGTCGCCGGCCTGACCGAGAACGAGCGCCGTGCCATCAACAGCGGCGCGGACCACCTCAACGCGGCGACCGCCAAGCGCGCCGCCGACCACGGCTACACCTTCGCCGACGTCACCCCCGCCTTCACGGGCCACGAGATCTGCTCGGGCGCGTCCTGGCTCCACAGCGTCAACTGGCTCGGCATCGGCGAGTCCTACCACCCCACCGCCGCCGGACAGTCCGGTGGCTACCTGCCCACCTTCAAGGCCGCGCTGTAAGGAGCCGCGCTCGACGACGGGGTCCCGTCCGAAGGGGTCGGAGTGCCGCTGCCCGTCGGGGTGCCGGTGGGCGTCCCGCCGGTGGGCGTCCCGCCCGTCGGGCCGGGGTCCTCGCAGGTGACCGAGAAAGCCACCCAACCGGACCGTGCCTCGACCGGGCTCCGGAGCTCCAGCCGGACCCGGTCGTGGTGCGTGCCGCCCCTCTTGTGCGTCAGCTCCGTGTGCTCGACCCGCCGCACGGTGTCCCCGCCGGAGGCGAACTCCGCCGTCCGCCAGTCCGAACCGGAGCTCCCACCGCTCTCCGTCACCCAGCGGTAGCCGACGGAGGCAGGTGTGCGGGCGACGGTGATCGTCGCCCGGAAGGCCGGGGCCTGTTCCTCCGGGGGCGGACACGGCCCGCGGTAACTCCCGCGCACCGCCTGCGCGTACACGTGCACCGACTGCGGGGCCGGGGACGGGCCGCTCGTCCTGGGCGGTGCGGCCGGGCCGTCGTCACTGCTGCTCGGCGTGCCACTGGGCGTGGCCGTCGCACCCGGCGAGGTGGCGCCCGCGCCGACGCCGCCACCACCGCCCGGCCCGTCGCCGGGCAACAGGGCGTACGTCAGCCCCGCGACCGCGAGCAGCAGCACGGCCACCCCGGCCGCGAGCACGGCGACCGGACGCCGCGACGGAGCCTGCTCACCGGCGACGGCCGTGGTCGTGCCCCCACCCGCCGCGGCGACGACCGTCGGCGCCACCACCCCGCCCGCCTCGATCGGACCCGTACGCGGGTTTCCGCCCGCGCCCACGGCACGCAACAGCCGCCCGGCCTCCTCCGCCGTGAGCCGCTCGGCCGGATCCTTGCGCAGCAGCCCTTCGACGACCGGCGCGAGCGGCCCCGCCCGGCCCGGCGGCGGCAGCTCCTCGTCCACCACGGCGCGCAGCGTGCTCAGCGGGGTGTCCTGCCGGAACGGCGTATTGCCCTCCACCGCCGCGTACAGCAGTACGCCCAGCGACCAGAGGTCCGAGGCCGGACCCGGTGTCCGCCCCAACGCCCGCTCCGGCGCCAGAAATTCGGGAGAGCCGATCAGCTCGCCCGTCATGGTGAGGTTGGACGTGCCCTCCACCGTGGCGATACCGAAGTCCGTCAGCACCACCCGGCCGTCATTGGCGAGCAGCACGTTCGCCGGCTTCACGTCCCGGTGCAGCACCCCCGCCTCGTGCGCGGCACTCAGCGCCGCCAGCACCTCCGCCCCGATGTGGGCGGCCCGCCGAGGCGGCATGGGACCCTCCGCGTCGAGCGTCTCGGCGAGCGTCAGCCCCCGGACCAGCTCCATCACGATCCAGGGGCGGCCGTCCTCGCTCGCCACGTCGTACACGGTGACCACACCGCGGTGCGAGATCCGGGCGGCGGCCCACGCCTCCCGCTCCAGCCGCGCGTACAGCCGCTGCACGTCGTCGGAGCCGAGGCCGGCGGGCGCGCGCACCTCCTTGACCGCCACCTCGCGGCCCAGCACCTCGTCCCGCGCGCGCCACACGACGCCCATGCCGCCCCGGCCCAGCGGACCCAGCAATCGGTAACGCCCCGCCACCGTCCGTACGGCACCCGGCCCTTCGGTCATAGGACCCCAAGCTAGCTCAACCCGACCACTCTGGGAACGTGTCCAACTCGCCCTGGAATCACTCGTATTCGGAGGGTAGTCGTCAACCCTCGTACATGTGTGGTGAATCCCGTCACCGGGATACACGCATGAGATGCGGGGACGATAGGGTTAATCTGCAGCGGCCGGGTGCCCTCGTACGGGTGGGGAGTGACATGGAACAGATAACGGTGCGCAGCAGGCCTCGGGTGCCTGCCATCACATGCGGGAGCAGCGCGACCAGTACGCGCCTCGACCGCCATCTCTCGGTGCTGGGCGGTCCGGCCGTCCCGCAGCGTGAGACAGCCGAAGCGACGCTGCTCATGCGGGAGTTGACGACGCGTGATGTCGCACACACCCGCACGAGCAAGAGCGCGCGCGTCAGGCTCTTCGCGCCGCTGCGCCGCCTGCGCCGCTCACTCTTCGGCAACCACGCCTGACGCACCCACCAGCCCGTACCCACCCGCCGCGCACCATCGTCCCGGCCACGGACCCACGGTCCGCAGCCGGGCGACGGCCGGGGCGGGGCCGTGCAGGGTCGTCCCCGCGGAGTTCGGCGGCACCGGAAGGGCCCCCTCCCGAACACCCCGAGGCCACAGGCCTCGTGGGGGTGCTCCCTCCGGGAGAGCGACGAGCCCGGAGGGGCCGCGCCCCCACCCACCGGCAGTGACCGCGCCCGAGCCGGCCGTCAGGCCACCACACCCTCCCGCCGCAGCTCCGCACACACACCGTCCGGGACGCCCAGCTCACGCAGCACCGCATCCGTGTGTTCCCCCAGCGCCGGTACCGCCCCCATCCGGGCCTCCGACCCGCCCGGCAGGGTGATCGGCGGCAGCATCGCCCGCAGCGGACCCACCGCCGTGTCCACCTCCCGCCACCGGTCCCGGGCCGCAAGCTGCGGGTGGGCCGCCACGTCGGCGACCGTGTTGAGGCGGGCGCACGCGATGCCCGCCGCGTCCAGGCGTGCGAGCGCCTCCGCCGTGTCCAGCGCGGCCAGTACCTCCGCCACCACGGCGTCCGTCTTCTCCCGGTGCGCCACTCGCGCCGTGTTCGTGGCGAACGCCGGGTCGTCGCCCAGCTCCGGCCGGCCCAGTACCTGCTCGGCCAGCCGCCGCCACTCCCGGTCGTTCTGCACCGACAGCAGCACCTGGCCCCCGTCGGCCGTCGCGTACGCGTCGTAGGGCGCGATGACGGCGTGCGCGACCCCCGTACGCGCAGGGGCTTCGCCCCCGTGCATCCCGTGGTGCAGCGGATGCCCCATCCACTCGACGAGCGACTCCAGCATGGAGATCTCCACCGGCCCGCCCCGCCCCGTCGTCGCACGCCGCAGCAGCGCCGCCAGCACCCCCGAGAAGGCGTACATCGCCGCCGCGATGTCGGCCGCCGGGATCCCCGCCTTGACCGGCTGGTCCGGCGTCCCGGTCACCGACACGAGCCCCGCCTCGCACTGCACGAGCATGTCGTACGCCCGCTTGTGCGCGTAGGGGCCGCCCGCGCCGTACCCGGAGATGTCCACCGCGATCAGCCGCTCGTCCGCCGCGCAGAGCGTGGCCGCGTCCAGCCCGAGCCGGGCGGCCGCACCCTGCGCCAGGTTCTGTACGAACACGTCGGCCCCGGCCACCAGCCGGCGGACGACCTCAAGACCACGCGGATCCTTCAGATCCACCGCCACCGACTCCTTGCCCCGGTTGCACCAGACGAAGTGCGAGGCCAGGCCGCCCGCCGCCGTGTCGTAGCCGCGTGCGAAGTCACCGCCGTCCGGTCGCTCGACCTTGATGACGCGGGCGCCCAGGTCGGCGAGCTGGCGGGTGGCGAACGGCGCGGAGACGGCCTGCTCGACGGCGACGACGGTGATCCCCTCCAGGGGGAGCGGCTGAGTGCTCATACAGCCGTGCCTATCGTGTACCCACCACCTTTGTCACCCCCGTGACGTCAGCCCTCCGGGGCCGCGTACCTCCGCACCGCGAGGGGCACGCACACCGCCAGCAGCACCAGCGACCACCCCACCGCCCCGGCCACCGGGTGGGCGACCGGCCACGCGGCACCCTCGGGAACGGCCGCCGCGTTGCCGAAGAGGTCCCGTACCGCGGTCGTCACCGCCGAGATCGGGTTCCACTCGGCGACCGTCCGCAGCCAGCCCGGCATGTTGTCGGTCGGGATGTACGCGTTCGACAGCAGCGGCAGCATGAACGTGGCGCTGCCCAGCTGGCCCGCCGCCTCCTCGCTGCGTGACGCGAGCCCCAGCAGGATGCCGACCCAGGTGGTCGCGAACCGGAACAGCAGCAGCAGCCCGAAGGCCCCCACCGCCTCGAACGGACCCCCCTCGATCCGCCAGCCCATGGCCAGCCCCACCAGGATCAGCGGCACCAGTCCGGCGGCCGTGGTCACCAGATCGGCGACCGCCTGGCCCAGCGGCACGGCCGGCCTGCTCATCGGCAGCGTGCGGAAGCGGTCCATCACGCCCCGGTGGGAGTCCTGGGCGGCGGTGAACATCCCGGTCATGATGCCGTTCGCGGCCGTGGCGACGAGCAGCCCGGGCACCAGGTACGCGCGGTACTCCGTGCCGGGCATGGCGAGCGCGCTGCCGAAGACGTACCCGAAGAAGAGCAGGAAGACGATCGGCATCGTCTGCGTCATCACGAGCATCGCCGGCGCGTGCCGGGTCCGCTGGAGGTGCCGGCCGAGGACGGCGGCTCCGTCGTACAGAAGGGCACTCATCCGAGGAGCTCCTCACGGCTGGTGAGGCGCAGGAACACCTCGTCGAGGGTGGGCGGGCGCAGGGAGGCGTCGACGATCAGGACGCCCGCCGCGTCCAGTTCACGGACGATCCGGGGGAGTGTGAGCGTCCGGTCCGTGGTGACCGCCCCGGCGGTGCGCGCCTCGGTGTCCAGGGCCGGCCGGGCACCGGTGAGCCGGTCGAGGACGGCCGCGGCGGCGTTCAGCCCGGAGGGGTCGGCGACGACGACCTCGGCGTAACTGCCGATCATCGCCTTGAGCTGGGCGGGCGTTCCGCTGTGCGCCGCCCGCCCCTCCTCGATCAGCACGATGTCGTCGGCGAGCTGGTCGGCCTCCTCCAGGTACTGGGTGGTGAGGAGCACGGTCGTGCCCCGGGACGCCAACCCCCGTACGGCGTCCCAGATGCTGTTCCTGCTCTTCGGGTCGAGCCCGGTGGTCGGTTCGTCCAGGAAGAGGACCGTCGGCGGGACCAGCAGGCTGGCGGCGAGGTCCAGGCGGCGCCGCATACCGCCGGAGTACGTCCTGGCCGGGCGCCCCGCCGCCTCGTCGAGGCCGAACCGTTCCAGCAGCTCGTCGGCGCGGGCGCGTGGTGCCCGGCGCAGGCGGGCGAACAGGCGCAGGTTCTCGGCGCCCGTCAAGTCCCCGTCGACGGAGGCGTACTGGCCGGTGACGCCGATGCGCCGGCGTACGGCGGTGGGCTCGCGCACCACGTCGTGTCCGGCGACGCGGGCGCTGCCGGCGTCCGGGGCGGTGAGCGTGGTCAGGACCCGTACCGCGGTGGTCTTGCCCGCGCCGTTCGGCCCGAGCACGCCGCACACGGTGCCCTCGGGCACGGCGAGATCGAGCCCGCGCAGGGCGTGCACGTCCCCGTACCGCTTCTCCAGACCTTCACTAAGTACAGCGTACGTAGTCGTCATGCGTCGACCGTACCTCACTACGTACGCTGTACGTAACTAGGATGGGGGGCGAGGTGATGATCGATGGCGGGCCGAGCGGCCGAACCGGAAGTGATCTGGGCGCGTCCCGAGCGCACGGGCCGTGGCCCCAGGCCGGCCTACAGCCGCGCGGACATCGCGGCGGCGGCGGTGAGGATCGCGGACGCCGACGGCATCGACGGGGTGTCCATGCGACGGGTGGCGGCCGAACTGGGCTGCGGCACGATGTCGCTCTACAACTACGTGACGTGCAAGGCGGATCTGTACGAGCTGATGGTCGACGCGGTCAGCGGCGAGTACGAACTTCCCCACGCGCCCAGTGGCGACTGGAAGGCCGACATGCTGGCACTGGGCCGCCAGACCCGGGCGATCATGCACCGGCATCCGTGGCTGACCCGGGTGATGTCGACCGTGTACGGCTTCAGCCCCAACGCCCTGCGCTACCTGGAGCACTGCCTGGAGGCCCTCGCACCCCTCGACGTGCCCGGCGGCGCCAAGATGGAGCTGATCGCGATGGTCAACGGCACCGCCATGATCACCGTCGCGAACGAGCTGGCCATGGCCGAGCGCAGCCGCTCGCTGCCGTGGTCCGAGGAGCGGGAACAGGCCGTGCGCACCGCCTACCTGGGGCGGGAGGTGGCGAGCGGGGCGTACCCCAGGCTCGCGGAGCTGCTCGCCGAGGCGCCGGTGCCGGAAGACCCGGACGAGCTCTTCGACCGCGCGCTGCGGCGGCTGCTGGATTCGTTCGGCTAGCGTTCGGGCGGGTCGCAGCCGTTCGCGCGGTCACAGCAGGGCGAGCTGCCCCTCCGGACCCTCTTCCTCCTGGTCCAGGACGGACGCGGGGCGGCGCGCCGTGGCCGGAGCGGGGAGCACGCCAGCCGCGCGGAGGGCGCTGCCGGGGATCAGTTCCGTGCCGGACAGGTCCGGCCTCTCCGCCTCCAGCTGGGCCTGGAGGGCCAGCACCGTGATCAGCTCCAGCAGCTCGGACGTCCACTCCTGGGGCCATGCGGCGGGGCGGATCGCCTCCAGGGTGCCGGCCTCGGCCGGGGCGGTGCGGTGCTCGAACCAGAGCTCCAGCACCCGGACCCCGCCCGTCCGGTAGTCCCACGCCTCGGCCGGCACCGGCGAGATCCGGCCGCCCTCGCCGACCAGCAAGGCCTCGTCCGCCGCGTCGTACGCCGGATCGGGTTCATCGGCGACCAACCGCGCATCCACACCGCCGTGGAGCGGCTGCGCGGCTACCG
>NZ_JBEPEL010000130.1:0-11268 GCF_040300825.1 Streptomyces sp. NPDC000229 | reverse complement strand
TGCCGCTTCCCTGGCCCCGCAGCGCCGAGCCCGCCTCGGTCACCGCGGACCCGGGGGCGCACTTCGGCCCGGCCGTCCTGCCGCTTCCCTGGCCCCGCCGCGCACTCCCGCCCCGGGCGTCTCCGCTGCCGAGGCCGGGGGTCCGCTCCGGCACCGGACCGTCCCGCGGGGGCCGGCGGGGCGGGCACGCGGTTCGGAGCCCCGTCCTTCCCGCTGGGCCCGCGCGACCCCGGCAGCACAACCGCACCCTCTTTCTCAGGCGAACCCGGACATCGCCACCCTTATAGGTGAAGCGCGGAAGCTCCCGTTGTTCGGCTGGAAGTGCGAAAACTACTTTCAGTCGCCGGAGGTGACGAATCGATGACAGCCTGTGCCATCGAGACCGCCGCGGAGGACGACGGCGCGGTGTCGCGTGCGGGTTTCACGATCACGGCGGACGGCGCCTACGCGGCGCGGCTGGCGGGTGACGGCGAGGCGCTGTTCCCGGAGCGGTGGACGCTGGACGGGCCGGAGCCGTACGCGGTGCCCCTCCCCGCCGCGCAGCCCGAGGACCCGCACGCGCAGTTGCTTCCGCTGGTGGACGGGCGGGTCCTGATCGGGCGCCGCGCGGGCGGACGGTACGTCTTCTCGCTGCTGTACCCGACGGGGCCCCGGACCGGCGAACTGCCGCTCGGGGCGGTCGAGTCGGCGTCCCTGCGACTGCTGCCACCGTCGCCGGACGGGACGTACGCCTACGCGCTGGCGGTCGGGGAGCACTCGACGGGCATCTGGCTGGTGGCGGGCGGGGCGCACAGCGGCCCCCAGCACGTGGCCGAGATCGAGGGGCGCTGTACGGGCGGGGCGTGGCTGGACCGTACGGGCCGGATGCTGGCCCTGGACCGGCGGCCGGCCGGAGGCGGGCCGGTCAAGGCGGTGGCGGTCGATCTGGAGCGGGGCGGCGAGGTGACTCCGCTGCTCCAGATCGCGGAGGGCAGCGACGACCGCGTGCTGCTGGCGGATCCGGACAGCGGGCTGTTGCTGATCCGGTCCGACGCGCCGTCACCGGGACACCACCGGCTGGGGTGGGGGGTGCTGGGCAGCACGCTGCCGGTCCGCTTCCCGGAGTGCCTGCGGCTTCCCGACGCCGCGGTGACGCCGTTCGCGATACAGCCGGGGCAGACGCTGACGCCCGAGGCGTGTGCCGTGGCGCTGCGGATCGACGCGGCGGCGGGCAGCTGGGTGGGGGTGTGGCGGCCGGCGGGGCGTCGGCTGCACCAACTGGCCGCGCCCCGGGGGTGGCTGCCGGGGGCGGGGCTGTGGACCCGGGACGGGGTGCTGCGGCTGCCGTACGCGAACCCGGCGGTGCCGTGCGGCCTGGCGCGGGTCGAGGTCGCGCGGGTCGAGGCGGCGGGGGCGCAGGCGGCGAGGGCGCGGGCGGAGCGGCGGGCCGCCACGGGGGCGCCGGAGGAGCCCGTACCGTATCCGGCCACACCATCGCCACAATCGGAATGCGCTGGTGGGGAACCGTCCGGGCGCGCGGTGAGTCCTGGTGTGTGCAAGCCGGTGCCGTTGCAGCAGGCGCCGCTCACCGGCCGCACAGCCCGTGGATAGACTCTCGGGCCGCAACAACGTCAGCGATCACTACGGGGTGACTTCCCACATGTCTGAAGCCAGCACCGACACGACCCACGGGCGACCGCAGGGGGACGGTGGCTCCGGAAAGCACCGAGGGGGCGCGGCGTCGACGGAGGACCTGTCGACGCAGCCGCACGGCCGTCACCGCAAGGACCCGCACAACAGCGCGGCCTGACGGGACCACAGCCTGAAGGGGCCGCCCCGGGGAGATCCCCCGGGGCGGCCCCTTCGCCGTACGCGGCTCAGTCCCTCGCCAAGGACAGGACCTCGGCGGCGGCGAACGTCTCGCCGGGCGGCCGGCCGGCGTAGTACGGCGAGAGCAGGGCGTCCAGCTCCTCGTACGAGAACACCTCCTTGGCCGTACCGAACTTCGCGGACACCCTGGGCCGTTCCATCACGGCCACCATGCCGCCGTGGACGACGAACAGTTGTCCGTTGACGGCGGACGCGGCGGGTGAGGCGAGGTAACCGACGAGCGGCGCGACGTGATCCGGGGACAGCGGGTCGAGTTCCCCGCTCCCGGTCGGCTCCTTGTAGCCGGCGAAGACGTCCTCGGTCATACGGGTACGGGCGCGGGGGCAGATGGCGTTGCACGTGACGCCGTACTTCGCGAGCGCGAGCGCCGTGGAGGTCGTCAGGCCCACGATGCCGCCCTTGGCGGCGGCGTAGTTGGGCTGGCCCGCCGAGCCCGCGAGGAACGCCTCGGAGGACGTGTTGACGATCCGGCCGTGGACCGGTGCCCCGGTCGCCTTCGCGCGCTCGCGCCAGTGGACGGACGCGAAGTGGGTGGTGTTGAAGTGGCCCTTGAGGTGGACGCGTATCACCGCGTCCCACTCCGCCTCGCTCATCGAGAAGATCATCCGGTCGCGGAGGATGCCCGCGTTGTTGACCAGGACGTCGAGTCCGCCGTACGTGTCGACGGCGAGGCCCACGAGTTCGCCCGCCGTCGCGTGGTCGGCGACGTCCCCGATGTGCGCCACCGCCCGGCCGCCCGCCGCGCGGATCTCGGCGACGACCTCGTCGGCGGCGGCGGCCGAGCCCTCCCCGTGGTCGTTGATGACGACGGCCGTTCCGAGCCGGGCCAGTCCGAGGGCTTCCGCGCGGCCGAGGCCGCGACCCGCGCCGGTGACGATCGCGGAGAGATCCCGCAAAGGCATGGGCATGGGACCGCCTCCTCAGATCTCGATGCAGGTACGCAGCGCCTCGCCGGTCCGCATCTGCTCCAGCGCGTCGTTGATGCCGGTCAGCGGCACCCGGTGGGTGATCAGGCCCGCCAGGTCGATACGGCCCGCCCGCCACAGGGCGATGGCCCGCTCGTACGAACGGAGCACGTCACCGCCCCCGTACATCGAGGGCAGGATCCGCTTCTCGTCGAAGAACAGCTCGAACATGTTGAGCTGGAGGAAGTCGTCCATGGCGCCCGCGCCGACGATGCAGAGCGTGCCGCCGCGCCGGGTCGTCTCGTAGGCGGTACGGGCCGTGGCGGACCGGCCGACGACCTCGAAGACGTAGTCGAAGCCCTCGCCGGCCGTGATCCGCTGCTTGGCGTCGGGCAGCTCGTCCGGGGCCACCGCCTCGGTCGCGCCGAACCGCAGCGCCGCCTCGCGCCGTGACGCCACCGGGTCGACGGCCACGATCTGCGCCGCGCCCCGGAGCCTGGCGCCCTGGATCGCGGAGATGCCGACGCCTCCGCAGCCGATGACGGCGACCGACGCGCCCGCCTCCACGCGCGCGGTGTTGATGGCCGCGCCCAGCCCGGTCGTCACCCCGCAGCCGATGAGCGCGGCGATGTCGAAGGGGACGTCGTCGGGTATGGGCACCGCGCAGCCCGCGTCGACGATGACCTCCTCGGCGAAGGTCCCGGTCCCCGCGAAGCCGAAGACGTCGCCGCCGGGGCGCTTGAAGTTGGGCGTACCGGCGTTCAGGAAGCCGGCGAGGCACAGCTGGGTCTGGCCGCGTTTGCAGGACGGGCAGGAGCCGCACGCGGGCAGCCAGCACAGCAGCACCCGGTCGCCGGGCTTGAGGGCGGTCACCCCGTCACCGACGTCCACGATCTCGCCGGCGCCCTCGTGGCCGGGGACGAAGGGCGCGGGCTGCGGAAGGACGCCGTTCATCGCGGAGACGTCGGAGTGGCACAGGCCGGTCGCCCTGACCCGGATGCGCACCTTGCCGGGGCCGAAGCCCACGGCCTCGACGTCGTCGAGGACTTCGAGTTTGTCCTGGCCGGTCTCGTGCAGTACGGCTGCGCGCATGGGTGCGGCTCCCTTCACACGGTTTCTACGAGGGTGTCGGCGAGGACCGGTGCGTCGTCCCGCTCGGCGGCGGACACCGCCACCCGTACGCCCGCGTCCTGGCGCCACATCCGGATGCGGAGGGTCTCGCCCGGGTACACGACGCCGGCGAAGCGGGTGCGGTACGAGCGGACCCGGGTGACGTCACCGTCGAGGAGCGTGTCGGCGACGGCCTTCAGCGTCATGCCGTAGGTGCACAGGCCGTGCAGGATCGGCCGGTCGAAGCCGGCGAGCTTGGCGAACTCGGGGTCGGCGTGGAGCGGGTTCCAGTCGCCGGAGAGCCGGTAGAGCAGTGCCTGGTCCTCGCGCACGTGCCGCTCGACGGTCCGGTCGGGGGCGCGGTCGGGGAGTTCGAGGCGGGTGGAGGGGCCGCGGTCGCCGCCGAAGCCGCCTTCGCCGCGTACGTAGATCTCGGCGTCGCTCGTCCACAGCGGCCCGTCGTCGTCGGCCGCCTCGGAGCGGAGGACGAGGACGGCCGCCTTGCCCTTGTCGTACACGGCGGCGACCCGCGAGGTGGTGGCCGCCCGGCCGCGCACCGGGATGGGCCGGTGCAGGTGGATGGCCTGGCCGCCGTGCAGGACGGCGGAGAGGTCGACGTCGATGCCGGGTGCCGACAGCCCGCCCATCATGCCCATGCCGGCGCCCGCGACGGTCGCGAAGCTGGGCAGGACGTGCAGCCGGGATTCCAGGGTGTAGCGCAGCTCGTCGGGGTCGGTGGCGGGGATGCCGGCGCCGAGGCCGAGGTGGTAGAGCTGGACGTCCTTGTGGTCCCAGGCGATCTCGGCGGAACGGGGCTCGGCCGCGAGTGCCTGGCCTGCGTCAATGGGCATGGGGCTCCTGCTCGTCGCTGGAGACCTCGGCACGGCCGTCCGCACCGTCGGCCGCGCCGAGGCCGCGTAGGGACCGGTTCTAGAACGCGTTCTAGGCTCGGTGGTCCTCCTGTATAGCGCGGAGCCCCGGGGTTGGGAAGGGTCCTGACGGTGTGTCAGTTCGGGCGTGCCCCGTTGCGGGGCGGTGGCGCCTCGGGGCGGTGCACATCCCCCGTTGTGGGGCGGTGGCGCCTTGAGGCGGTGCGTATCCCCCGTTGTGGGCAGTCGCGCCGCAGGGCGGCACGGGTGGGCACAACGGGCGGGGCGGTGCCCGGCCTCGGTGCCCGGCCGGGACGGCGCCCGACGGCCGGGGCTCGGGAGCCGTGTCGGAGTCGCCGACCTCTGCGGGGGCGACCCTGCACGGCCCCGCCCGCGCCGGATGCGCGGGGCGCCGCGGCGGGCGGTCCCGGCGGGCGGGACCGGCCCCGCTGCGCGGCGTCCGGGGAGGGTGAGCGGCAGCCGTCAGCGTGACGGATCAGCCGGGGTGAGAGGGGTCAGAGCTTGTCCATGCCCTTGTACGGGCTGACGATACGGGTCTTCTGCGAGCCGAAGTCGACAAGCGTGGCGATCTGGTCCTCGACGGCGATGACCGTGCCGAGGCCGTGCCTGTCGTGGGAGACCCGGTCCCCTACCGCGAAGTGCTTGATCGGTGCGGCGACGGGGGCTTTGAAGGGACTGGTGGCGAGGTGGCGCCGGGGCGCGGAGCGATTCGTCATTTCCCGCCAGTATGCGGCACGGAGGCCGGTTGGGGCAGAGGGCTGCCGCGACCGTGACCTTACGCCTCGGCGCGGCGCGGCAGCCACAGCACCATCAGCACGGCGCCCACCAGCAGGATGCCGGCCCCGGAGCGGAACGCCAGCGCGTACCCGGCCGTGAGCGCTTCCGGCCCCGTGCCGCCCGCCGTGCGCGAGGCGGCGACCGTCGACAGGACGGCCAGGCCGAGGGCGCCGCCCATCGTGCGGGAGGTGTTGACCAAGCCCGAGACCAGGCCGGCGTCGCCCGGGGCGGCCCCCGAGGTGGCGAGGGAGGCGAGCGGGGTGATGACCAGCCCCATTCCGGCCATCATCAGGACGCCGGGCCCGAGGATGGTCGTGACGTACGTCCCGTCCGCCTCCATCAGCGACTGCCAGCCGAACCCGGTGGCGGCGATCAGCGTGCCGATCACGGCGAGGTTGCGCGCCCCCGTGCTCACCATCAGCCGCGGCGCCAGCTTCGAGCCGAGGACGACGGCGAGGGAGCTCGGTACGAGGGCGAGGCCGGCCTCCAGCGGCGTGTAGCCGAGCACGTTCTGGGCGTACACGGTCATGAAGAACCACATGGCGAACGAGGCCGAGCCGTTCACCAGCATCGACACATTGGCCGCCGTCACGGCCCGGGAGCGGAACACCTTGAGCGGCATGAGCGGGGCCTTCGCCCGGGCCTCCACCGCCAGGAACGCCGCCAGCAGCGCCACCCCGCCGAGCAGCGGCAGCAGGGTCGCGCCTTCGCCCCAGCCGGCCTCCTCGGTCTGCACGATGCCGTACGCGACGGCCGCCAGGCCGCCGGTGACCAGCACCGCGCCGGGCAGGTCGAGCCGGCGCCCGCCCTGTTCCCGGCTCTCCCGGATCCACAGCGCGGCGCCGACGATCACCAGGACGCCGACCGGCACGTTGATCAGCAGCACCCAGCGCCAGGAGAGCAGGTCGGTCAGGACGCCGCCGACCAGTCCGCCCGCCGCGCCGCCGCCCGCGCCGACCGCGGACCACGTCGCTATCGCCCGGGTCCGCGCGGGCCCCGGTGGCACGGCGCCGGTGACGATGGTGAGCGTCGCGGGTGCGAGGACCGCCGCGCCGAGCCCCTGTACCGCGCGGGCGGCGAGCAGTTGCCAGCCCTCCGCGGCCAGCCCGCCCGCCACGGAGGCGGCGGTGAACAGCCCGAGCCCGACCAGGAACATCCGCTTGCGCCCGAACAGGTCCGCGGCCCGGCCGCCGAGCAGCATGAACCCGGCGAAGGCGATCGAGTACGCGTTGAGCACCCACTGGAGCCCGACCGCCGACAGACCGAGGTCGGCGCGCATCGACGGCAGCGCCACGTTCACCACGGAGACGTCGAGGACCACCAGGAACTGGCCGGCGCAGGCGGCGAGGACCACCACCCAGGTACGGGCGGCGGGGCGGGCGGAGTCGGCGGTTATGGGGGTGTGCGCGGTGTCGGTACGGGATTGCGGCATGCGTGTCATGGTCGCAGGTGCTCTGCGGTCCGTACATGCGGAGATGGACCTAGACCGGAAGTCCCGGCCACGGCGCCGGACGGCCCGCCGCCTACGATGTGACCGCTCAGTACGGACGTCCCACCAGGAGGAACCCATGGCCGTGCCTGCCGCGCCCACGCCCGCGCCGGAGACGCTCGCCGCCTTCGAGGCCGCCAAGGGGTTCATGCCGGTGCGCGAGGGGCTGGCGCTCCACGCGGCGGCGGCCGAGGCCGGGCGGCTGGGGCTGCCGCTGCTGGAGGTCGGCACGTACTGCGGGCGCTCCACGATCCTGCTCGCCGACGCGGCCCGCGCGGCGGGCACCGTGGCGGTGACCGTCGACCACCACCGGGGCAGCGAGGAGCAGCAGCCGGGCTGGGAGTACCACGACCCGACGGTGGTGGATCCCGAGGTCGGGCTGATGGACACGCTGCCGACGTTCCGCCGCACCCTGCACAAGGCGGGGCTGGAGGAGTACGTCGTCGCGGTCGTCGGCCGCTCGCCGCAGGTCGCGCGGGTGTGGGCGGGCGAGGTCGGCCTGGTCTTCATCGACGGCGGCCACACCGACGAGCACGCGACGGCCGACTACGAGGGCTGGGCGCCGCGCGTGGCCGAGGGCGGCCTGCTGGTCGTCCACGACGTGTTCCCCGACCCGGCGGACGGCGGCCAGGCTCCGTACCGCGTCTACCTGCGGGCCCTGGCCTCCGGCGCGTTCACCGAGGTGTCGGTGACTGATTCGCTGCGCGTGCTGCGCCGTACGGGCCCGGGTTTCTGACCCGGGGGCCGGGCACGGCCTAGCATCACGGTGTGCACCACGACGACAGTCCGCCGGCCCCGCGCCCGGCCCGCCGCTCGAAACTCACCCTGACGCTCGCCGTGCCGGCGGCGGCCGCGCTGGCCGGATGGCTGGTGTGGGGCGCCGTGAGCGGCCCGGCGAAGAGCGCGCCGTCCCAGGCGCGGCCGGCGCCGGGCCCTTCCGGGTCCGGTCCTTCCGTACCCGGTCCTTCCGCTTCCACCGCCCCGCTCTCCCTCGCCGGGAAGACCGTCGTGATCGATCCGGGTCACAACCCGGGAAACTTCGATCATCCCCGTGAGATCAACCGGCTCGTGGACATCGGAA
This sequence comes from Streptomyces sp. NPDC000229, assembly GCF_040300825.1. Lineage (NCBI taxonomy): Bacteria > Bacillati > Actinomycetota > Actinomycetes > Kitasatosporales > Streptomycetaceae > Streptomyces > Streptomyces sp. NPDC000229. Next base: position 3,147 of record NZ_JBEPEL010000130.1, on the reverse strand, counting down.
CGAACCGCAAGGAATGCGACACCACGGGTACGTCCACGAACTCCGGTTACACGGAAGCCGAATTCACCCTGGATGTTTCACACCGTCTTCGCACACTGCTCCGGAAGCAGGGCGCGACGGTGACCTTCACCCACGACGCCGACCGCCCCTTCGGCCCGTGCATCGACGAGCGCGCCCGTATCGGGAACGCCGCGAAGGCGGACGCCGTGGTCTCCGTCCACGCGGACGGCTCGGCCACCGGGAACCGCGGTTTCCATGTGATCCTTCCCGCGCAGGTCAAGGACGGCGCGGCCGATACGACGAGGATCGTGGCCCCGTCGCGCACCCTCGGCGAGCGCGTCGCGCGGGAGTTCGCGCGGGCGACGGGGAGCGCCCCGGCCAACTACGTCGGCGGGGGCACGGGGTTGGACGTACGCAAGGATCTCGGCGGACTGAATCTGTCGACCGTGCCCAAAGTGTTCATCGAATGCGGCAATATGCGTGACCCGAAGGACGCTGCATTGCTGACAGACGCGGCATGGCGGCAGAAAGCGGCCCAGGGAATCGCGGTCGGCGTCAGTACCTACCTGCGGGGCTAGGTCCGGCGGACGGTAGCCTGCCGGGGGTCCGGGGTCGTCCCCGGATCCGAACCCGTACCGCATCCGTACGATGGGGCCGGCCACCCCCGTGCACCGCGCCACCCCGACGAGACGAACCGACGAAGGACTCTTACACGTGAACATCCGCTCCCTCACTCGAGGCGATGGCGTGGTGATCGGAGCAGCGGTGGTGCTGTTCATCGCCTCGTTCCTCGGCCTTACCCCCGGCGTCGACTGCCCCAGCGGCATCGACTGCTCGAACTACGACACACCCAACGCCTGGGACTCCCTCGGCATGCTGATGAGCATGTTCCTCTCCGGTGTCATCGGGGCGGCGCTGATCGTGGTCGGGCGCGCGATGCCCGGCCGCAGGGTCGCGGGCATCGACCTCGGCCAGTTCGGTGTGGCCTTCTGCATCTTCGCGGTGTGGACGGCGTTCTGGACCATCATCGACTGGGAGCCGGACGCCGGCGCGGGCATGATCCTGGGCCTGCTGGCCACGATCGTGCTCGCCGCCGCCGCGGTCGCCGCTCCGCTCGTCCCGGCGCTCAAGGCGCCGCTCGTGGGCGCGCCGCGTCCGCAGCAGCCGCAGCCGTACGGCGGGCAGCCGCAGGCGGGTTACGGCTACCCCGGCGCCCAGCAGCCTCCGTACAGCGGCCAGCCCGAGGGTGGTTACGGCTACCCGGGCGCGCCGCAGGCCGGCCAGCCGGGCCAGCCGCAGCCGTCGCAGGCCGGCCAGCCGGTGCCGCAGGCCCAGCCGCAGCCGTCCCAGGGCGGCGGTCAGGGCCAGCCGGCCGGGCCCGCCTCGGACTTCGCGCCGTTCTGGTTCGCCGTGCCGGTGGCCCGCCCGCTGTACTCGGAGGACGGCTCCCCGACGCCGATCGCGGAGCTGGCGCCCGGCACCTGGTATCTGGCGGTGGAGCAGCGCGGCCAGGGCCTGGTGGCCCAGACGCAGGACGGCCGCCGTGGCGTGCTCCAGGACACGACGGGCATCCAGCGCGGCTAGCGCGCTCCCGTCCGTTCGCGTACGGCCCCTCGCCCTTCCGGGCGGGGGGCCGTTGCCGTACAGTCACCCGGCATAGAGCTGACGTACCGTCAGAAAGGTGCGGGGGCGCATGCGGCTCGGACTGGCACTCGGCTACTGGGGGCGCGGCCCGGACCCCGGCCACCTCGAACTGGCCCGCAAGGCCGAGCGCCTCGGCTACGACTCCGTCTGGACGGCCGAGGCCTGGGGTTCCGACGCGTTCACCCCGCTCACCTGGATCGCGGCGCACACCAGCCGGATACGGCTCGGGACGGCGATCGCGCAGATGGCGGCCCGGACGCCGACCGCCACCGCCATGCACGCGCTGACCCTCGACCACCTCTCGGGCGGCCGGATGATGCTCGGGCTCGGCCTGTCGGGGCCACAGGTCGTCGAGGGCTGGTACGGGCGCCCGTTCCCCGCCTCACCGCTCACCGCGACGCGCGAGTACGTCGACGTGGTCCGCCAGGTCCTGCGCCGTGAGGCGCCCGTGACGCTGGAGGGCCGCTTCCACTCCCACCCGTACGCCGGCGAGGACGGCACCGGCCTCGGCAGGCCCCTCAGGCCGATCACCCACCCCCTCCGTACGGACCTGCCCGTCCTGCTGGGTGCGGAGGGCCCGAGGAACATCGCCCAGACGACCCGGATCGCCGACGGCTGGCTGCCCCTGTACTGGTCGCCGCTGCGCCCGGACGTGTACGACGTGAAGGACCTGCCGGACGGCTTCATGGTCGCGCCCATGGCCCGCGCCCAGCTCTGCGACGACGTCGCCGAGGGCCTGTTGCCCGTCAAGGCGATGCTCGGCTTCTACATCGGCGGCATGGGCCACACCTCCCGCAACTTCCACGCCGACCTGATGGCCCGCATGGGGTACGAGGCGGAGGCCCGCCGCATTCAGGAGCTGTTCGCCCAGGGGCGCCGCGACGAGGCGGTCCTCGCCGTCCCGGACGCCTTCGCCGACGAGATCTCCCTGATCGGCCCCCGCGCCCGGATCGCGGACCGTCTGCCCCTGTGGCGCCAGGGCCCGGTCACCGACCTCCTGGTGACGTCCCCGGACCCGGCGACACTGCGGGTGCTGGCGGAGCTCAACACATGAGCCGGCGCACGGGTTTCGGGCATGCGGGAGCGGCAACCCGTGGAGCATGTCTCCCCGTCATCGGAACGGAAGCGCGCAGGCGGCGACCGCGGTCGCGGTTGTCGCCGACGTCATGGCCGCGATCATCGGCCTGTGGATCCTGATGTATCTGTTCGACGCGAACCGGGCCAACGACTTGGTCCAGTTCGTCCAGGAGGCGGCCCGCTGGCTGGCAGGCTGGTCGCACGATCTGTTCACGTTCGACGCGGCGTGGCTGCGGGTCGTGGCCGGGTACGGTCTCGCCGCGCTGGTCTACCTGCTTCTCGGCCACGCCCTCGCCGGCCGGCTGCGCCGGTACTGAGGCACGACGCACGAACGGCTAGGCGGCGCCTAGCCCTGGATGCTGCTCGGCGCTGCCACGTTCGTAGAGCACAAGGGCAGCATGCCGATGGCCATTACGTGGCAGCTCC
>NZ_JBEPEL010000129.1:0-11457 GCF_040300825.1 Streptomyces sp. NPDC000229 | reverse complement strand
CATCACCATCGACGACCCCGACGACCCGCGCCTCGGCGACTACACGGGCCTGACCTACGTCGAACTGCGCCGCAAGCGCGAGCCCGCCGTCGTCAGCGGATCACGTGAGGCGCAGTCCTACAGCGCCACGCCCAGGAGGGCGTCGACCGTCCGGGAGACGAGGCCCGGGGCGCCCTCGTCCGTACCGCCCTCCGCCTGCTGGCGGGCGGCCCAGCGGTCCACCGCCGCGAGGGCGGCCGGGGCGTCCAGGTCGTCGGCCAGCGCCTCGCGCACCTCGTCGACCAGCGCGTCGGCGGACGGCCCGTCGGGGCGGGAGACGGCGGCACGCCAGCGGCCGAGCCGCTCCACGGCTTCCTGGAGGACCTCCTCGGTCCACTCCCAGTCGGCGCGGTAGTGGTGGGACAGCAGGGCGAGCCGGATGGCGGCCGGGTCGACGCCCTGACGGCGCAGCGCCGAGACGAAGACCAGGTTGCCCTTGGACTTGGACATCTTCTCGCCGTGCAGGGCGACCATCCCGGCGTGCACGTACGCCTTGGCGAACGGGTACTCGCCGGTCAGCGCCTGGGCGTGCGAGGCGCCCATCTCGTGGTGCGGGAAGACCAGGTCGGAGCCGCCGCCCTGGACGTCGAAGCCCATGCCGAGGTGGTCCAGGGCGATGGCCACGCACTCGATGTGCCAGCCGGGGCGGCCGGGCCCGAGGGAGCCGCCGTCCCAGCTGGGCTCGCCCTCGCGGGCGGCCATCCACAGCATCGGGTCGAGCGGGTTCTTCTTGCCCGGGCGGTCCGGGTCGCCGCCGCGCTCGGCGGACAGCGCCCGCATGAACTCGGCGTCGTAGTGCGAGACCTCGCCGAAGTGCGGGTCGGCCTCGACGGAGAAGTAGATGTCGCCTTCGAGTTCGTACGCGGCGCCCGCGTCACGGAGCCGCTCGATGAGCGGCACGATGCCGGGTATCGCCTCGACGGCACCGATGTAGTGCTGGGGCGGCAGCATCCGGAGGGCGGTCATGTCCTCGCGGAACAGCGACGTCTCGCGCTCGGCGAGGCTCTCCCAGTCGATGTTGTCGCGGACGGCCCGCTCCAGGAGGGGATCGTCCACGTCGGTGACGTTCTGGACGTAGTGGACCTGCCGCTTGGTGTCGAGCCACACGCGCTGAACGAGGTCGAACGCGTTGTAGGTCGCCGCGTGACCGATATGGGTCGCGTCGTACGGCGTGATGCCGCAGACGTAGATACGGGCGACGGGGCCGGGGTCGAGGGTCACTCGTCCACCGGTCGCGGTGTCGTGGATCCGGAGGTCGCGGCCCTTGCCGGGCAGGGCGGGGACCTCAGAAGCGGGCCAGGCATGCATGTCACGAGCGTAACCGGACGCCTGTTCCGGATACGAACCGGATACGGGATCTTGACCTGACAGGCCCTCTTGCGCGTTCGGCCGGCCTATGCAGGGGCCTGGTTCAGACGGGGGGCCACGGGATCGCCGGCCACTGGCCCGAGGGCTCCGGGTGACGGCCCGACGCGCGCAGGGCGGCCACGCGGGACCGTACGGCCGAGACCTCGGCCGGGGTGATCAGCTCCGCCAGGCGGGTGGCGAGGGGCGCGCCGGACGCCAGGGAGGCGTCCAGGCGGGCCAGGACCTCCAAGGCCTCCTCGGGGAGCGGCTCGCCCGCCCAGCCCCACAGGAGGGTGCGCAGCTTGTCGTCCACGTTGAAGGTGACGCCGTGGTCGATGGCGTACAGCCGGCGTCCGGCGCGGGCAGCAGATGCCCGCCCTTGCGGTCACCATTGTTGATCACCGCGTCGAGCACGGCGAGCCGCCGCAGCCGTACGTCGTCGGCGTGCACCAGCAGGGCGGTGCGGTCCTCGTCGACCTGCGCGAGGCCGACCGCTTTCCAGCCCTCGCCCGGCTCCTCGCCGTCGACCAGCGCCAGCAGGGATCCGGAGGGGTCACCCTCGATCCACTGCTGGACCATGCCCTGCCCGTACGGGCCGTCCCGCAGGACGGTCGGCGGGACCAGGCCCCAGCCGGTCGCCTCGGACACCTCGTACGCCGCGACCTCGCGCTGCGCCAGCGTCCCGTCGGGGAAGTCCCACAGGGGGCGCTCCCCCGCGACGGGTTTGTAGACGCAGTCGGCTTCCTTGCCCTCGTACGCGACGGAGCAGAACAGCACCGCGTTGGACGCCTCGCGGACCTGGCCGCGCACCGTCAACTCGCCCTTGGCGAGCAGATCGAGCAGCTCCACCGCCGTCAGGCCCCCCGGCGGTATCCGTTCTGGCGCGGGCATACGTGTCCTTCCGGATCGAGCGGCAGGCTGCACAGCGGGCACGGCGGCCGCCCCGCGTTGACCACGTCGAGGGCCCGCTTGGCGAACGCCCTCGCCTGTGCCCCGGTGAGCCGGACCCGCAGCATCGGCGGGCCGTTCTCCTCGTCCTGGAGCAGCCGCTCCTCCGCCTCCGCGAGGTCCTCCTCGGACTCCACGTCCAGCTCGACCAGCGCCTGCGCCTCGACGATCATGCGCTGTTCCTCGCCGTCCCAGGCCAGCGCCATCGTGCCGACCCGGAACTCCTCCTCGACCGGGGCGTCCAGCGGCGCGGTGTCGGTGACGTCGGACGGCGCGACGGCCGGCACCGGGGCGTTGCCCCCGGTGCGCCGCACGACCTCGTCGAGCAGTTCGTCGATCCGCTCGGCGAGCGCGGCCACCTGGGTCTTCTCCAGGGCGACGCTGGTGACCCGGCCCCCTGCGGAGGCCTGGAGGAAGAACGTACGGCGGCCAGGCAGCCCGACCGTGCCGGCCACGAAGCGCTCCGGTGGGTCATAGAGGAACACCTGACGGGACACGTTCCCTCTCCCTTGCTTCAGTTCGGACGGCGCTGCGGCCCGTCCACCCTACTGTGCGATTGGATCACGGGGCTCCCGCGCCGCCACCCACCTCCGCCGCCTCGCCCCCGGGCTCCTCGTGCGGGACGAGCCCGCCGAAGTCACCGGTGTCACCGAGTCGCAGAATGGACGGCCTCAGACGGGTGTACCGGATCGCCGTCACGGAACAAGGATCCACATGGACCCGCTGGAACAGATCGAGATGCATACCGAGCGCATCGGCCACGAGCGACTTGATGATGTCGCCGTGCGAGCACATCAAGTAGACCGCGTCCTCCCCGTTGTCCGCCTCCACGCGCGCGTTCCACTCGCGTACGGCCTCGACGGCGCGCGCCTGCATGGCGCGCATCGACTCGCCGCCGGGGAAGGCGGCGTTGGAGGGGTGCCGCTGGACGACCTCCATGAGGGGCTCGTCGGCGAGTTCGGCGAGCTTGCGCCCGGACCAGTCGCCGTAGTGGCACTCGCCGATCCGCTCGTCGGTGTGCAGCGGCAGCCCGGGACGGGCGTCCAGCAGCGGTCGGAGGGTCTCCAGGCACCGCTGGAGCGGGCTGGTGACGGCTGCCGCGAGCGGCACTCCGGCCAGCCGGCCGGGCAGCGCGGCCGCCTGTGCGGCGCCGCGCTCGTCGAGGGCGACGCCGGGCGTCCAGCCCGCGAGTACGCCGGCGGTGTTGGCGGTCGAGCGTCCGTGCCGTACGAGGATCAACGTGGCCATGCCTGCCAGCCTAGGCGGCTCCAGGGGTGCGAGGCGCCGGGGGCCGGGGAAGAATACGCGCCGTGATCGTGGACTGCGCCATCTACCGGGACGGGCACCGCAGCGAGGGCCCGTCCGACCTCTCCGACGCGCTCGCGGCGGCACGTGCCGCGGGCTCCGGCGGCGCGTTCCTCTGGATCGGGCTGCACGAGCCGACGGAGGACGAGTTCGATCACGTCTCGGAGGAGTTCGGCCTGCACCCGCTGGCCGTGGAGGACGCCCTCAAGGCGCATCAGCGGCCGAAGCTGGAGGTGTACGACGACTCGCTGTTCATGGTCCTCAAGCCGGTCGTGTACGAGCCGCAGAGCGACACCGTCAGCACCGGCGAGCTGATGGTGTTCATGGGCGACTCGTTCGTGGTGACGGTCCGGCACGGCGAGGGCGCGCCCTTGTCGGCCGTGCGCAAGCGGCTGGAGGCGGAGCCGGAGGTGCTCAAGCACGGGCCGACGTCCGTGCTGTACGCGATCAGCGACGCCGTGGTCGACCACTACATCGAGGTGGCGGGCGAGCTCCAGGTCGACCTGGAGGAGATGGAGACGGAGGTCTTCCAGCCGGCGGGCGGCGACGCCAAGAACACGGCGTCGCGGATCTACATGTTCAAGCGGCAGGTGCTGGAGTTCCGCCGGGCCACCGGTCCGCTGGCCGCGCCGATGGCGCGGCTCGCGGGCGCGGGCGTGCCGTTCGTCAGTGAGCAGGCCCAGCCGTTCTTCCGGGACGTCAGCGACCACCTCACCCGTGCCACCGAGCAGGTGGAGGGGCTCGACCGGCTGCTTTCGGACATTCTGTCGGCCCACCTCGCGCAGATGGGAGTGCGGCAGAACGACGACATGAGGAAGATCTCGGCGTGGGCGGCGATGGCCGCGGTGCCCACGATGGTCGCGGGCGTCTACGGCATGAACTTCGACCACATGTGGGAGCTCCACCAGGTGTGGGGCTACCCGGCCGTGATCGTCCTCATGGGCGTGGCGGTCTTCGGCCTGTACCGGCTGTTCAAGCGGCGAGGCTGGTTGTAGGGCGCCCGGAAGCCTTTCAGAACGCCGGGGCGGGCTCGGCCGGTCCGCCCAGCGCGTTGCGCCGCTCCGGCATCCTGAGGTCGACCATGCGCCGCCAGCCGCCGGCCCTCTCGTACGCGTACATGCCCCGGATGCCCAGGGCCAGGGCGGTCCTCTTGGCGGTCGGCCACTTCAGGATGCGGCCCATGTGGTCCATGACGGCGAGGCTGACGTCGCGGTAGACGGCGATCTCGGCCAGCGCGCACTCGCGCAGGGTGCGCTGGATGGCGCGGCCGTATCCGGCGTACGCGAGGCCCAGCAGTTCCTCGTGGCAGTACGCGAGGTGGTTGTCCTCGTCGTTGCAGATCTGCCGGATGGCCTTGCCGACCTCGGGGTGGTCGCCGAAGTACTTGACCAGCATGTCCATCTGGTCGGCCGCGCGCTGTTCGGTGACCCGGCTGTGCGAGAGGTAGACCAGGATGTCCTGCTCCGTCAGCGGCTGGTCCCGGCGCAGCTTCTCGTGGGCCAGGCCGATGCCGCGCTGTTCCAGCAGCATCGTGTAGTCGGTCTCCGGCGGAACGGGGACCGGCTCCAGGCCGCGCTTCTTGAGCAGGGCGTTGAAGATCCGGCCGTGTTTGTCCTCGTCGGCACCGTGCCGGGTGACCTTGGGGGCGAGGTCCCTCATGCTCTCGGGAAGGAGGGCGGCGATACGGGCGTTCTCCCAGCCGCCCTGGGCCTCTCCGCTGGCCGCGATGGAACAGAACAGCTGGTAGGAGTCATCGTTGTCGATGATCTCCTGGAACAGGCTTCGGGCCGACAGCATCAATGCCACCTCCATACGCGCGTCTCTGCGCACTTCCGCAAAGTTCCGCAAAGAACGAGTCAAATGCCGTATGGAGGGCGAGGCAACGACATGGGGCCGGAAGTCCGTCGGATGGCGGAGCATCGGGGGCGCGGGGAGGGGGACGGCGGCTTCCGTACGCCCTGGGCACGCTCGGGGAGTAACCCCGGAGGGGCATGGAGCGTTGTGCAGCGTGACGGCCGTGGCGGGGATGACCCCGAGCCCCCACCACGGCCGCAGGCTTGTCCGGTCGCCTAGTCGACCAGGCCGGCGCGCTCCAGGGCGTCGGTGCCCGCCCGCAGCGCCGCGATCCGCTCGTCGAGCGTGAAGCCGGCCGGGGCGAGGGTGAGGGTGGTGACGCCGGCCGCCGCGTACGCCTGCATCCGGTCGGCGATCCGCTCCACGGAGCCGAGCAGCGTCGTCTGGTCGATCAGCCGGTGCGGGACGGCGGCCGCCGCGCCGGCCTTGTCGCCCGAGAGGTACTTCTCCTGGATCTCGGCGGCTTCCTTCTCGTACCCCATGCGCTGCGCGAGCTGGTTGTAGAAGTTCTGCTTGCGGCTGCCCATGCCGCCGACGTACAGCGCGGTGTACGGGCGGAACATGTCGGCGAGGCCGGTGACGTCGTCGCCGACGGCCAGCGGGAGGGTCGGGCAGACGTCGAAGCCGTCCATGGTCAGGCCCGCCTTCTCGCGGCCCGCGCGGAGGTGCCGGAGAGCGGTGTCCTCCAGGTGCTCGGCGGACGGGAAGATCAGCAGCGCGCCGTCGGCGATCTCGCCGGTCTGTGCCAGGTTCTTGGGGCCGATCGCCGCGATGTAGAGCGGGATGTGCTCACGCTGCGGGTGGACGGTCAGCTTGATCGGCTTGCCCGGGCCGCCGGGGAGCGGGAGGGTCCAGTGCTCGCCCTCGTGGGTCAGCCGCTCGCGGGCCATGGCCTTGCGCACGATCTCGACGTACTCGCGGGTGCGGGAGAGCGGCTTGTCGAACCTGACGCCGTACCAGCCCTCGGAGACCTGTGGGCCCGAGACACCGAGGCCGAGGCGGAAACGGCCGCCGGAGAGCGAGTCGAGCGTGGCCGCCGTCATCGCCGTCATGGTGGGCTGCCGGGCCGGGATCTGCATGATCGCGGAGCCGATGTCGATGTTCTCGGTCTGGGCGGCGACCCAGGCCAGGACCGTCGGGGCGTCGGAGCCGTACGCCTCGGCCGCCCAGCAGACGTCGTAGCCGAGGCGGTCCGCCTCCTGGGCGACGGCGAGGTTGTCGCCGTCCATGCCCGCGCCCCAGTAGCCGAGGTTGATGCCGAGCCGCATAGCCGGTCCCCTTACTCGTCGACTCATTTACCGATCAGTAACGATCTGCGCGGGACTCTAGCGCGCGGGTCCACGCCCCGTCAGGAGGGGGACGGGACCGGGCCGGTACGAGGTTGTCCACAGGCTCTCTCCGCGTGGGCCTCTGGCCAGTAATCTCGCGGCCATGGAGCAGAGGCATCTCGGCCGTACCGGCCTGCGTGTGTCCCGGATCGGTCTCGGCACCCTCACCTGGGGGCGGGACACCGACGAGCACGACGCGGCGGACCAGCTGAAGGCGTTCTGGGAGGCGGGCGGGACGCTGATCGACACGGCGGACGTGTACGGCGGCGGCGAGGCCGAGTACCTGCTCGGGCAGCTCGTGGAGCGGCTGGTGCCCAGGCGCGATCTGGTCATCGCGACGAAAGCCGGCAGCGTTCCGGACCCGGACCGGCGGTTCGACGGGTCGCGCGGGCATCTGCTGGCGGCGCTGGACGCGTCACTGGCCCGGCTCGGGACGGACTACGTCGACCTGTGGCAGGTGCACGCCTTCGATCCGGAGACGCCGCTGGAGGAGACGCTCCAGGCCCTGGACATCGCCGTCAGCAGCGGGCGGGCGCGGTACGTGGGCGTGTCGAACTTCTGCGGCTGGCAGCTGGCGAAGGCCGCGACGTGGCAGCTGGCGCCAGGTGGGGCGCGGGCCCGGCTGGCGAGCACGCAGATGGAGTACTCGCTGCTCCAGCGGGGCGTGGAGCGGGAGGTGCTGCCCGCGGCGCTGGACCTGGGCGTCGGGCTGCTGCCGTCGTCGCCGCTGGGGCGCGGGGTGCTGACGGGCAAGTACCGGCACGCCACACCGTCCGACTCGCGGGGCGCCTCGGACCGGCTGGCACCGTTCGTGGAACCGTACCTGGACGAATCGGCGACCCGGATCGTGGACGCGGTGATCACGGCCGCGGACGGGCTGGCGGCCACACCGCTCCAGGTGGCGCTGGCGTGGGTGCGGGACCGGCCGGGGGTGGTGGCCCCGGTGGTGGGCGCGCGCAACGCGCAGCAGCTCGCGGCCGCGTTGTCAGTGGAGACCCTTAGTCTTCCTGACGAGATCCGCCGGGCGCTCGACGATGTATCGGCGCCCGTGCACCGCTATCCCGATCAGGACTGGAGCACGCTGTGACCGCGCTTCCCCGGGGGGCAGCCCCCGGCCCCTCCGCCGACGACGACCAGGACGCCACCGCATCCGCCGGACCCGCTGCCGCGGAAGGTGCGGAGCCGGCCGGTTCCGCTGCCGTCCCGGAGGAAGAGGCCGACGGGAACGCGGATGTGCCCGAGGAGGGCGGCGTCGCCGAGGCGGGCACGCCCGAGGGGGGCGGCGTCTCCGAGGCGGGCGCGCCCGAGGGGGGCGGCGTCTCCGAGGCGGGCGCGCCCGAGGGGGGCGGCGTCTCCGAGGCGGAGGCGGAGCTGGCGGCGCAGCGGGAGCTACGGGCTCGGATCGAGCAGCGCAAGGCCGGGAAGGGCGGCCCCGTCGAGGCGGGCGCCAAGCTCAGCGGCCGGGCCGCCGACCTGCTGGCGGCGGTGCGGGCGGTGGAGAGCGGCAAGACGTCCGGCACGGCGTTCTTCGACTCCCCCGCCCCCGCGCCGCGGCGACCTGCCCCGGAGCCCGCCCGGCCCGCGCGGCCGACGGTCCCCGCCGAGCCCGTCCGGTCCGCGGGGGCGGCGGCGCCGGAAACGGTCGCGGCCGTGCGGGCCGTGCTGGTCGAGGGCGGCGCGCCCGAGTCGCTCGCCGCGCGGGTGGCCGGCGTGCTCGGGGCGACGGCGGCGGACGTGCTGCGTGAGGACCCGTGGCAGCTGCTGTCGGTGCCGGGCGTGCGGCCGGAGCAGGCCGACGGTTTCGCCCGGGCGCTGCTCGGTGCGGAGTGCGGCCCCGGGGACGAGCGCCGGACGGTGGCGCTCATCGGGTGGCTGCTCCAGCGGGCGGCCCTCCAGGGGCACACGGCACTGGACGCGGCGGCCGTGCGGGCGGCGCTGGCGGAGCGTTCGGTGCCCGAGCCGGACGAGGCGGTGCAGCACGCGATCGCCGAGGGCGCGGTGCTGGTCTTCCATGACGGGCTCGACGAGCACGAGGGCGAGGAGCAGGAGGAGGAGCAGGCCGACGACGCGGAGCCGGTGCCGGTCCTGCTGGGGCTCGACCGGTACGCGCTTGCGGAGGAGAGCCTCGCCGACGGTCTGGCCCGGCTCGCCAGGACCGGCCCGGACGCCCGCTGGCAGGACGCTCCCCCGACGGACCTGACCCGGGCGGTCGCCGAGCACGGGCTCGTCACGCACACGGGCGGTGAGGCGGCGCGGGCCGAGGCGGTCGCCCTGGCCGGGGCCGCGCGCGGGCTCGGGCTCCGGGCGGCTGTGGCCACGTACACGGAGAACGGCCGCCGCCGGCTGGGCACGGACGTGGACGCGATCACCGTCAACGGGCTGCTGACCGGGCAGGGCGGGCCGGGGCGGGACGAGGACGGGGCGCTCGCCCTGGATCTGCTGGTCGTGCTGGACGCCCCTCAGCTGGACGTCGAGACGGCCGCGATGCTGGTGGAGTCGCTGCCGGACGGCTGCCGTCTGGTGCTCAGCGGCGACCCCGGAGTGCTGTGGTCGGCGGGCGCGGGGCGGGTCTTCGCCGATGTGCTGGCGGCGCGGGCGTGCCCGCAGATCGCCTCGCGCACCCCGGACCCGGGCCCGATCGGGGAGCTGGTCTCCGGTGTCGGGATCGGTGAGCTGAGCCAGGTCGAGGCGCCGGGCAAGGAGGTCGTGATCGTCCCGGTGCGGGATGCGGGCGAGGCGGTGCACCGGACGGTGCAGCTGGTCGCGGACTCGGTGCCGCGTGCGATCGGGGTGCCGGCCGAGCAGACCCAGGTGATCACCGTCGGCCATGGTGGTTCGGCGGGGACGCGGGCGCTCAACGCGGCGCTGAAGCAGCGGCTGAACCCGGGGCCGGGCCGTTTCGGCGGCTTCGACCCGGGCGACCGGGTCGCCTACGCCCCGTCGCCGGGCCGGACCGTGCCGGGCTCGGTGCTGTCGGCGGACCCGGACGGGCTGCACCTGGAGTGCGAGGGCGAGCGGGTCGTCGTACCGAAGGACCGGGTCGACACGGCACTCCGCCACGGCTGGGCGCTGACCGCGCACCAGGCGGTGGCCATGCGCTGGCCGGCGGTGGTCGTCGTGCTTCCCGGCGACGCGGCCGAGGCCTTGGACCGGGCGTGGGTCTACACCGCGTTCGGTCGCGGCGAGCGGCATCTTTCGGTGGTCCACGGCGTGGACCAGGCTCTCCCCAGGGCGGTCGCCGAAAGGCTCCCCCAGTCCCGCACCACCCGCCTCCGCGCCCTCCTGGAGGGTCTCCTGGCCACCCCGGAGGCCTGACGCCTGAGGGCAGCCGGCTCCGGCTCGCGGGCGGCCGACTGGTGGACCGCGGCGTGAAGGACGCTCCGGCCGTCCGCCGGGCGGCGTCCGGCCCTGCCCGGCTGTCTGTAGAAACCGGGCCCGTCCCGGTTCGCCGCAGGTGCCGCCACGTGTCCGGGACAGCGGCCCCGGTTCGGATGGCGGCTCCGGCGGCCCGGCCGAGGCGTAGCCCGTAAGGGTGCGCGTCGGGATGGGGCCCGGGGCGCTTGGGCCCGCGAGGGGGCGGGCCGCCTGGGCCGGCCACCCAGCGCGGGGTGCCACGGCGTGCCCGGCACGTGGCGCGCCGGGCCGACGCCCGGTCGGGGGGCAGCGGGTGCCGCCTCCCGCCCGGGGCGCATGGTCAGGCGTCGTTCGGGCGGGCGTCCTCCGGGTCGCCGTGGATGTCGTCCTCGTCGAACACCGCGCTCACGTCGAAGCGGCAGATCACCCGGCCCGGGTCCGCCTGGTCGAATGGGGTGCTGAGCCACTCGCCCGGTTCCGGGAGCTCGTCCGCCGCCGCGACCCACAGGGTGGAGTCGCCCTCCTCCAGGCCGAACTCCTTGTGCCGCGAAGCGATCTCGTCCGGCTCGAACTCGCCGAACAGCACGCCCAGCGCCGCGTGGACGCTCGCCCCCACCACCGCGGCGGTGTCCGCGCCGTCGTCGTCCCGGTCCAGGTCCGCGATGCGCTGCGACTGGGCCAGCAGGCGCTGTGGCTCCACCACCGCGTAGTCGCGGCGGATCAGTACGGTCAGCGCGTTCGGCTCCTCCGGGCCCTCGTAGGGCGGGAGGGAGTCCTCCACGCCGGGGATCTCGAACGGCGTGACCTCGTCGTAGCGGTCGTAGAGCCGCTCGTCGTAGGCCTCGGCCGCGGTGGCGAGGGCGTTGAAGGCGGCATAGACGGCCGGGTCGTCATCACCCGTGCGGTTCTCGACCGCCTCCAGGTGACGGTCCAGTGCGGCTTTGACCGCCTCGGCGGCGGCGCGTACCTCGGCAGCGGTGGGCTGCGCAGCATCAGACATAGTGCAGACGCTATCCGTATGGAGCCTCTGCTTGCACAATAGATGCGATGCCGGAATACGAATTTGTCGACGTGTACGTACCTCGCGGGGTGTCCCGCAAGGAGGCGACCCGTCTGCTGACCGACCACGCCGAGTACGGACACTGGGAGTTGGACCGACTGAGCCTGCACCGGGACGGCAGCCGCCGCGTGCGGCTGCGCCGACGCATCATCCGTCAGGTGCGCGCCACCTGGTGAAGGTGACGAGCAGAACGGAGCGGGCCTCGCGATCGCGAGGCCCGCT
>NZ_JBEPEL010000128.1:0-12159 GCF_040300825.1 Streptomyces sp. NPDC000229 | reverse complement strand
ATCAGCTGCTCCATGATCCACTTGTTGATGGGAGCCGTGTGGCTCTGCATCAAGAAGCAGTCCGCACCACGCGGTGCCCGGCGGCCGGGGGCCGGGCAGGTGGTCGCGTACGGCGGTGGCCGCTGCCGCTGCGGCCGCTTCGGCGACGTCTTCCGGGTCGCCCGAGGTGCGAAGGAGGGCGCAGACGGTGGCTCCGGCCAGTTCGCGGGCCAGCGGTACGAGGTCGACGTCGCGGCCCTCGGCGAGCGGGGCGAGGCGGCGGGTCAGGACGTCCTGCCACACCGGGCGCAGCCGTTCCACCCCGGCCGCGCCGAGGTCGTCGGCGACCGCGCGCCGAGTGGTGCGGTGCCCGGCGCCCTCCTGGTCGAACAGCGTCCCGCCCGTGGACAGTTCCCGGGCGGCGCCACCGGTGGTGCCGGCGGCGGTGCGGTCCAGCGGGATGCGGGTGAGGGCCTGCCGGTACGGCTCGGCGCCGTGCACCAGCACCGCGCCGCCGATGCGGGTGACCGCCCGGCGGCGGGTGGCGGCGAGGAGGGTGAACAGCAGGGGGTGGGAGCGGGTGTACACGCGCCGGTCGCGGCGGCGGGCTGCGCGGGCAGCGGATGCGGTGGGAGCGGCGAGGACGGCGGTCACCGGACGTGCACCTCCTTTGTGTCGGCGGGGCGGTAGCGGCGGTCCCAGCACCACAGCAGGGTCCGGCGGGCGCCCCATGCCCGCAGACGGCGCAGGCTGGTGTGCACCACCATCCGCTCGGCCCGCGCGATCCGTTCACTGTGCTCGCGAGCCCGGTTGAGCAGGACGACGTCCTCGGGCGGGCCTTCCAGCGGGGTGCGGGGCGTGCCACCGCAGCGCAGGTAGAGCGCGGCCGTGATGGCGAGGTTGTGCCCGTGGCACAGCACGTAGGGCGCGCGATAGCGGGGGTGCCGGTGCTCGGTGCGGTAGCGCCCGTACAGCGCGGTCGTCCTGACGATCGCCGGGAGCAGGTACCGCTCGGCGAGCGAGGGATCCTCGTCCCGGCGCGGAAGGCTGCGGCCGCAGGCCATCTCCGTCCCGCGGGCGAACTCCCTGCGCGCCGTGGCGATCCAGTCGGCGTCGGGCAGGCAGTCGGCGTCCGTGCGCACGAGGAGTTCGGCGCCGTGTGCGACGGCGTACCGAAACCCGGTGTCGGCGGCGGCACCGGTGCCCCGCTCCTCCTCGTGGACGAGATGCACGGGGAAGGGCGCGGTGGCGGCGAAGCGGCGCACGATGCCGGTGGTCGTGTCGGTGGAGGCGTTGTCGACGACGGCCAGGGCGAAGCCGGTGTCGGTCTGGGAGGCGAGCGCGGCGAGGGTGGCCCCGATGCCGGCCTCCTCGTTGTAGGCGGGAACCACCACCCACAGCGGCTCCACGCCGCTCGGAGCCGTCATCCCCGGCTCCGTTCGGCCAGGCGCCGGGCGGCGAGGCGGGCGGCGGCGGCGCGGTCGGGCTTCCGGGAGCGGCCGGACAGCGGTATGTCGGCCAACAGCACCGCGTCCGGCCGGGCGGAGCCCATGCGTTCCAGCGGTCCGGCCAGGGAGGCCCGCAGCGCGTCGCGATCTGCCCCGGAGCTCGGCTGTACGACGGCGACCAGGGACTCGTCGCCGTCGTCGGCCGGTACGCCCACGAGCAGCGCCAGTTCGACGCCTGGTATGTGCAACGCGGGCTCGTACAGCCCCGGGTAGATGTTCTCCGCGTGCCGCAGGACCATGTCCTTGTGGCGCCCCTCCAGCACGATCCGGCCGCCGTCGAGGCGTGCCCGGTCGCCGGTGGCGACCCACGGGTCCGGGTCCTCGCCCAGGTAACGGTCGCGCGCGGCGGGGCCGGACAGCAGCAGCTCACCCGACGCGTCGGTCTTGGCCACCACCCCCGGCAGGGGAACGCCGACCAGGTCGCCCTCGCCGGTGAAGGCGGCCCTGTCGGCCTGCTCGACCGCCGCGGCGGGGAACAGCTCGGTCAGCGCGTAGACGCCCCACGCCTCCTCGGCGCCCGCGCGCTTGACGCGGGTGAGCAGGTCGGCGCTCGCGGGAGCCGATCCGGTCCACACGCGCCCGGAGAACCGGCCGCCCTCCGCCAGCAGCCGTCTCAGCTGCGGCGGAGTCAGGTAGGTGGCCTGCGGGGCGAGGCGGCGCAGCTGCCGGGCCAGCACACGTACGGAACGGGCGGGCAGCGCGACCGGCGCTCCGCTCGCGAGGGACGGTACGAGGACGAAGAAGGTGCCGCCGAGGACGGGCCGCCCGGCCTCGGGCCGTACCAGCCCGGCCACCGTGGTCATGCCGGCGGCGAGCGAGGAGCGGGTGTGCACCACCGCGCGGGGCTGTGACGTGGTGCCCGAGGTGAACACGATGACCGCGTCGCCGTCCTCGTCCACCGGGGGCGGCAGGGGCACGGCCCGGACGTCGGCGTCCAGGGCGGGGGCGCAGCCGGGCAGGCGCGGCCCGACCGTGGCCACCGGGCCCAGCTCCGCGAGGTCCGGCAGGGCCAGGCTGGCACGGCGGGCGAGCGGCCGGGCCCACCCGGCGACCGCCTGGGCGGCGGCGTCGGCGAGGACGACGTCGGGACGGGCCAGGGCGAGCCGGGCGCGCAGCACGTCCGGCCCCGCGCCCGGATCGAGCACCGCGGCCCGTGCGCCGAGCCGGTGCACGGCGAGCATCACGGCGAGGGCCCGGGGCCCGGGCCGGACGGCGACGCCTACGGTGCTGCCGCGTCCGGTTCCTCGTGCGTACAGGGCGGCCGCGTAGCGGTCGGCGAGGTCGGCCAGGTCCCCGAAGGTGGCCTTGGTGCGTACGGCCCCGGTGGGAGTGGTGCCGAGCACGGCGGGCCGGTCGGGGTGGCGCCGCAGGGCGTGGGCGAGGGTGTCGAGCATCAGCGCGGGTCCTCCCCGTGACGGCCCGGGCCCTTGTCGAGGTACCAGCGGGCGGTGCCGACGAGGCCGTAGGCGCGCAGCCGGCGGGTGGAGTTCTCCACGACCATGTCGCGGGCGTGGACGATGGCGATGGTGTGGCGTCGCACCCGGTTGAGGAAGAGGCGGTCGGTGGGGGAGGGGCGGCGCGGCATCCCGCCGACGGCTTCGTACAGCGCCGCGGTGATGGCCATGTTGTTGCCGGCGTGCATCCGGTAGGGGGCGAGGTAGCCGTGGCGGCGGTGGTGGGCGGGGCGTACCCGGCCGAAGAACGCGGCGATGCGGACCAGCGCGCGGAACGCGGCCCGCCCGAGCGGCCCGTGCTCGTCGCGGCGTGCGTCGATACGCCCGCACACCAGGCCCGCGCCGCGCCGCAGGGCGCCGCGGGCGCCGGCCGTCCAGCCGGGGTGGGGCAGGCAGTCGGCATCGGTGCGGGCAAGCCACGTCGCACCGTGCTCGATCGCGTACCGGAAGCCGGTGTCCACCGCGCAGCCCACGCCCTTCTCCGGCTCGGTGAGGACGTGGACGGGGAAGGGCGCCCGTCGGGCGAATCCGTACGCGACCGCCGCGGTGCCGTCGGTGGAGGCGTTGTCCACGACGACGAGGGTGAAGTCGCGGTCGTACTGGCCCGCGAGCGCGTCCAGCGTTGCGCCGATGCGCGCGGCCTCCTGGTGAGCGGGCACCACCACCCACAGGGGGCTCATGCCTTCTCCCAGACCATCGTCATGATGCTCACGCCGCCGCCCAGGCCCACGAACAGGACCCGGTCGCCGGGGCGGAGCCGCTCGTGGACGCGGTCGAGCTGCACGCCGAGCGTGGCGCTGGCCATGTTGCCGAGCTCGGGGACCGTGACGACGAGCCGGTCGCGGGGGACGCCGGTGAGTTCCACGAACCGCTCCAGGTACGGCACGGTGACCTGGTGGACCAGGATGTGCCGGAAGTCGCCCCACGCCAGCCCGGTGCGTCGGCGCATCCGGTCGAGCACCGAGGTGCCGACCTTCTCGAACACCTCGCGCAGCTCGCTGCCGTCACCGTGGAAGTACGTGTGCTCGTCCCCGCGGGGGTGGCGCGAACCGCCGCCGAAGATGCCCCCGACCGGCCAGTGCTCGGAGTGGGTCTCGGTGTCCACGTCGAGGATGCCGCCCCGCTCCACCGCCTCCAGGACGACCGCGGCTCCCGCGTCGCCGAAGGTGTAGCCGGCGAACCCGTCGCGGAGCTGGTCGGGGCCGGAGGGGGCGTGCCGCACCGCGCGGCTCGGGGTCTCCCCGGTGACGACCAGGGCCCGGCGGGCGCGACCGGCGAGGATCATCGCCCGTGCCGTGTCGATGCCGTTGACAAAGCTGTTGCACGCGTTGGTCACGTCCAGCGCATGCGCCCGGGAGCCCAGCTCTGCCTGGACGATGTGCGCGGTCGCCGGTTCGGCCACGTCCCGCGTGGCGGAGGCGAACACCAGCAGGTCCACGTCGTACGGGGCGAGTTCGGCCCTGTCCAGTGCGGTGCGGGCCGCCCGGACCGCGAGCGTCGAGGCGTACTCGTCCTCCGCGGCCGCCCGGCGCGCGGTGATGCCGGTGACCCGTTCGAGCATCCGCGTCGGCAGGGACAGCCCGGAGGCCGCGGTGATCTGCTGCTGGAGGTCCTGCGAAGTCACCTCGTGTTCCGGCAGGCAGGAGGCCACTGCGGTGATGCCGGCCCGGCGAGTCGGGCCGTGAGCGGCGTGATCTATGTGCATGGGCTGGACGCTACGAGCCGGTCCGGACAGCCTGCCTGAGCGCTCGTACTCAATTCACGTGGGTAAAAGGCCGCTGCTGAGCGCCTTCGAACTTGTTGCGGCGGGTCAACACCATGCCGCATACGGGGCGGAGGGGCCCGGCCTGCTGGAGGGACGTTGCCTGACCTGATCAACGTCGTTGTCCTGACACGACCATCTCCAGGACAGCGACAGCTGGCCACAGCCGCGCCCGCGTCCGCCGGCGGTAGAGGTGGCACTCTCACCCGCGCGCCCGCCCGAGTGTGATGTGCCGTTTTCCCTGCTCCGACGACACGCCCTAACACAGACCCGACCACGACACCGGCCGCGCCGGCCACGGGCCTGGCCAGCAGGTCGGGAGTCGGTGCTGTGGCCGAAGCCGATCAGCATCGGCGCACAGCTTCTGAGCGCAGCCGCACAGCGTGCACAGTCGCGTCCTCGGGTCTCCGCGGCGTTCAACGCGTGCTTAGCCCGGCGCGTGCAGTACACCCCAGGCCGGGCGACCGTCGTGCCACTTCTCCCGCCCCCTGCCCGAAGGCCAACGCTCCCTGAGCACCTTGCGGACCGCCGACTGCGGTGACGGCCTCCAGTCGCTCGGTGCGGCCTGGTCGTGGACGACGCCGTCGGCCGACCGCACCTGGTCGGGGGCCCGGACCCACACCCGGCCTCCGCCGCCTCCACGCTGCTGTGCAACTGGTGGAGGGGCGTATTCCAGGACGGCGCTCTTCGGCCTCTGGTGCCGGCACGGGCTGGCCCCGGCCGGGAAGAAGGTGTTCGACGAGCCGCTGCCGAGCAGCGAACCGAAGCTGCGGGCCGTCCAGGACGAGCTGCGTAACAGGTTCGGCACCGTCCTCGTGATTGTGGACCAGCCCGCTTCCACCGGAGTTCTCCCCCACCGCAGTGGTCCCGGGTGCCGGCCTCCACCGCCATGTGTACTGCCTCGATCCGTTGTCCCGGGCGGCCTCCACCACCGGGGAAGGGAGGCCGATCAGCCCGAGAGGAACGGACGTTTCACCAGGCCCAAGTCGACCTCGCAACGCAGTGGTGGTGGGTCTTGCCTGCGTCGATGCCGGCCCAGATCGCGGCCATGTGGTGCATCCGTGCGGTGGGGTGTGCTGGTGCCTCCCGACGGACGACCTCGCTGTCGATTCCCTACGGAGCGATCATTCGTAATTCCTGATTGGCAGCCCAGTCGTCGTGGGGCGTCGGGCGGCCAATCTATGGAAGCCACAAGCGGCAGAAGTTTGAAAGCCACACCCGACACCCCTGGGTGGGCCAACCATACGAAGGGCTCGCCCTGTCCCGCAGACAACGTAGGGAAGTTTGAGCAAGTACCTCTGCCTGCGTGAGTACGACTACTCACGCGCAGGGGGCGGCCTGATCAGAGGCTGTGCGCATGAGACCAATCCCTGCATCAATCAGCACGTCGGCCCGCTCCCCGCGCCGCGGGCTGCGCACTGTGATTATCACGGCCATTTCCGTGCTCGCGCTTGGTGCTTGCGGCACCGAGCACACCGAAAAGACAACCGTCGGCGGAGAGCAGACCAAGCGCGCAGACGCCGTCGGAGGCCAGCCCGGTCCGACCCTCACGCAGATACGGGACAGGATCGAGCGGTCGTGTCCCCCGAGCGCCCCGCCAGTGCCTCCGCCGACTGGTCCGGCGGAGACACTGCCGCCGGGTGCGAAGGTGCCGAGCGATGCGATCGAGCCGATCGCCCCTGCGGCGGGGCCGGAAGTGGAGTTGAACGCTCGCGACTGGTGCGCGAGTCACCTTCATGAAGAGCGTATCGCCCAGGCACTCTGGTCTTTGGTCGATCCCACCCCCACGAAGGTCAGGGCAATCCTGAACGGCCTCGGCTATGTCGACGAGCGCATCCACGACCTCGAGCAGTCCGGTGCGACCACGCGGTTCTTCCTCGACCTACGTGAGGAGGGCGGGAGGCTCTGCCTGGAGGGTTCGGCAGCCGGCGAGAAGACAGTCGTCGACAAGTGCGTAGCCCCCGCGACTGGTCCGTTCACGCCTGGGGGTCAAAAGCGGTGACCACCAGCTTGGCGTGATGGGCCCGTAACCGGGGTCACTCGACGGTGAGACGTGCTCACGGTGCGGTGTGACAGGACAGCGCGCCGCGTTGCCGCGTGAGCCTTCGCGCGTGCCATCCTTGCCGCCGCATCGTGCGGGTTAATAAGGAGGTTAAACGACTGGGTAAGTGCTGCTAGTGTGCCGTGTATGGCAACTACCGAGGAGGAGCTGTTCGCGTCGGTCGACGCGCTGCTGGAGGAGGAGCCGCAGTTGCCGCCCCCGGCGGAGCGGGCCCGGCTGCGAGAGGCCGCAGGCATCACCCAGGCCCGTCTCGCACAGGCGTTGAAGACGTCGACGCAGACGGTGAAGAACTACGAGAATGGCCGCTCCGAGCCGAAGTCGCCGCGCCTGGAGGCGTATCAGCGGTTGCTCAACGGTTGGGCGGCGAAGTACCCCGCCCACGGGGGCTCCGCCGCTCCGGTCGGCGTGTCGCAGCCGAAGGTGGCGGAGACGTTCACCGGCCCGGCCGCCCCCGCGGCCACCGCGCCGGAGACCACCGCCCCCGCGGCCACCACGCCGGAGACCACCGCGCCGGTGGAAGCCCCGGCCGTCCCCGTCGCTCCCGAGCGCCCCGCCGGCCCGGCCGCCTCGTCGCGCCGCCCGGCGGTGAAGAAGGCCCCAGCGCCCGCGGCCGACCCGCGGTTCCCGCACGGTCCGCTCGCCGTGCTGGACGGTGACGGTTGCGCGTACGGCACGGGCGGCATCGTGCTCGACTGCCCCGCGACCACCGTTCCGGAGCTGGTGGAGTGGACGCTGCGCGAGTCCGGTCTCGGTGCGCCGAAGCTCAACCGCTACGGCAAGGACAGCGACCCGCTGATCGTGCTCACCGCCGCGGCCGCCGTGAAGCTCGGGCTGCCGGAGCGTCTGGAGGGCCACGAGCAGCGCCGCTCCCTGCGCCTACCGGAGGACCACCCGGTGGTCAAGCAGGTGGCGAAGGCGAAGTGGCAGCTCACACAGCGCGGGTTCGGCCCGTGGGCGCGGATCTACCGCAAGGCGCAGGGGCGTGAGCGTCAGTGCGTGCAGCTGGCGATTCTGCCCTGGGACGCCCTGGATGAGCGGTCCTGGCCAGGTGTCGCCGAGATGGAGCCGGCCGACGTCGCCCGCGTCCTGGGTGTCTACGCGCAGCGGGTCATCACCCCGCGCGGATCGACGGCCGTGTCGGGCCTGGAGCTGATGACGGCGCTGCGCCCGCCGACGAGGCCGGAGCGCGACGAGGGGACCGGGAACTGGGTGTCTGCCTACAACCCGGGCAGCCTCGGCACCGAGCCGGTGGACCCGGCACCACCGGAGGCCACCCCCGAACACCCTGTCATCGTCCAGTCCGGTTGGACCGGCGGCTTCCTCGATGAGGAGGCGTACCAGTGGGTGCGTGACATCGACCTGCTGACGGATCAGGAGTGCACGCTACCCTTCGCGATCGGCCTGGACCTCAACACCGCGTTCCTTGCCGCCGCGGCCCGCCTGGTCGTCGGCCTGTCCGCCCCCGACCATTTCCACGCCCCGAAGTTCAACCCGAAGATCCCCGGCTCCTGGCTGGTGGACCTGTCCCACATTGAGCTGGACCCGCGCCTGCCCTCGCCGTTCACGCCGGACGGCACCCGGCCCACGGGACCTGCCTGGTACCAGACACACACCGTCGCCTACGCCCAGGAGCTCGGCTACAACGTCCACCCGATCGAGGCGTACCTGCGCCGCGAAACCGGCGCCTACCTGGACCCGTGGCACGACCGGCTCAAGACCGCCTACGTCGACACCCTCGCCGACCTCGGCGTCACCAAAGACCTCTCCGACACGGAGTTCCTGGCGGCGATGGAGAAGCACAAGCAGGTCGACCCGGCCCTGGCCGCCGTCCTGACCGCCATCAAGGCCACGGTCAAGGGCGGCGTCGGCAAGCTTCGCGAGCGGCCCCAGGGCAAGCACTACAAGGAGGGCGAGCGGTGGCCGGCCCTGGAACGCCCGACCTGGCGCCCCGACATCCGCGCCGCCGTCATCAGCAAGGCTCGGGTCAACATGCACCGCAAGCTGCTGAACATGTCCCGGATGACCGGGCTGTTCCCGCTCGCCGTGCTGTCCGACTGCGTTGTCTACCCGAGCCCCGGCGACAGTCCGCTCGACTTTCTCCCGTACGCGGCCTCCGGCAAGCCTCAGCCCGGCGCCTTCCGGCTCGGGCCTACCCCGGGCCTGGCAAAGCTGGAGGGTGTCCAGTCGATGCTGTGGGCGGTCGATCTGATGGAGAAGGGCCTCAACCCGGCCCGGCACATCAAGGGCGGCGATGCCGTCTTCGACGAAGGGGAGTAAGCCGCGGCCACCGGCACCGGCATGGCGCCGTCCCAGCTAGGGGCCGACGCGGACGCTGAACCGCACCGAAGGAGTCGTAACCGATGAACACCCCCGACGCCCCGTCCCCGCAGTGGCCCGTTCCCACCGCCCCGCCCACTCATGACCCGGAGCTGTTTGCGCGGGCGATGCGGGACATGCGCCTGACCTGGCGCGCCCGCGGTGTCCTGGCCGAACTCGCCACCGGCTACACCCCGGGGCAGGAGCCCAGGGTCAGCGAACTGGTCTCCCTCACCCGCGACGAGCGCCTGGCCGCTGAGGGCCGCGACGCCTTCCGTAAAGCGGTCGGCGAGCTGCGCAGCCTCGGCTACCTCTCACCCGACGCCACCACGGCCTCCGGTGTGGGCGAGCGCCTGGTCGTGGACCTCGCCCCGGCTGCTGACGCCCGTCTGATCCCCCGGCGTTACGGCCACAGCCCGCTCACGGACGGGAGCTGACCGGTGGGGGAGATCGAGGACGCTATCGAGCGGGCCGAGCAGGAGGCGTTCACCCGCCGGCCGCCCAAGGGCCTGAAGGCCCGTATCAACTTCCTGGTAGCGCAGCTGAAGACCACCAAGGCCGTCGCCCGGGAGATCGGGGTCAGCCAGCGGTCCGTGGAGCGTTACCGCACCGGCGAGCGCAAACACCCGCCCAAACCCATCGCCGACCGGATCGACGCCGCCGTACGGGCCCGCTGGCAGCCCCAGGTCCGCAAGCGCCGCCGCATGCAGGCCGCGACAGCGACCGGCATCACCGTGGAGACCCGGGCCCGGTTCGGCTACACCGCCCCGGTCGGCACCACCGATGACGGGCGGATGCGCCGCCTGACCGTCCACCTCCCACCGCCCTACGCCCGCCGCCTGTTCGACGCTCGGCAGCAGGGCGCCACCGACCAGCAGATGCGGGACATCGTCGCCCAAGGACTGCAGGAGGAGTACTTCAAGGACGGCGGACGCCGCGCCGCGGGCCTGGAAGTCGCCTTCACCGACATCGACTATTTCGACGTCTCCTACTGACCGGGCCCGGGCTCAAGCGCGGCTGTCCCGCCGCCGCTTGAGCCGGAGCACGGCAGCGGTCACAAAGGCAGCCGGTCGTCCCCGGGACCGCCGGGTGCGACACGGGGCGGTGCCCGTGGCGGTGATCTCCGCAGGGTGAACCGCCCGGCAGACTTCATCAAACCGAGGATCGCCTCGAAGACCTACCGCCCGGACGGCAGCGTGGGGACCACCAAAGACCCGGCGGCCTGGCCTGTGGCGCACCGCGGCTGCAGCCGGAGGCTGGGATGCTGCACCAGCCCGACGTGGGCAGCCGAGCGCCGAATCCATCGAGCCTCCCCTGCTGCAGTTGCACCGCACGGTGCCGCGCGATGACCTGGCCGCGTGCATCAATGAGGGCCGGGAATCGGGACGGCTCGGTGTGTGGGCGGGGGGCGTGTCCCCGCGGGGACGCTGGTCATG
Organism: Streptomyces sp. NPDC000229; assembly: GCF_040300825.1. NCBI lineage: Bacteria > Bacillati > Actinomycetota > Actinomycetes > Kitasatosporales > Streptomycetaceae > Streptomyces > Streptomyces sp. NPDC000229. The sequence goes on along the minus strand of NZ_JBEPEL010000128.1, from coordinate 1,642 downwards.
CTGTCGCCCGCCGTCGCACACCGGCTGCCGGAGGTCTTCTCCGACCCGGACCGCTACGACCCAAGGTCGCCACTTACTGCCGACGAATCTCCGACTCAGGACACTAGTAGTGCTTTGTTAGGTGGTGTTGTAGGCCTGCCATGGGATGTCCTGCCGACAGGTGGGGCGAGTGCGGGTCCAGGTGGCCAGGAGGTGTTGGAGGAGGTCCAGGACCTGGTAGAGGGTCAGGACCTGGCAGACGCTTTTGGGCAGGTCCGTTGTTCGGTCAGGAACAGGTGGGCGGCAGTGACGAGGGTGACGTGGCGGTGCCAGCCGGTGAACGAGCGGCCCTCGAAGTGGTCCAGCCCGAGCGCGGTCTTCATCTCTCGGTAGTCGTGCTCGATCCGCCAGCGGGACTTCGCCAGTTGGACCAGATCTTTGGCGGGGATGTCGGCGGGCAGGTTCGAGATCCAGTACTTCACCGGCTCCGCCGCGTCTTCGGGCCATTGGGCGATCAGCCAGACCAGCGGGATCGTGCCGTCCGCGGCGGGCTTGGGTCATCGTCCCGCGAGGCGGATACGCAGGAGCACGAAGTGCGAGCTCATCGCGGCTTTGGAGCCCTTGCGCCAGGTCAGGGTCCGGCACTGGCTGCGGCCTGCGGCCAGGACGTGGTCGCGTAAGGAGACGGGATGGGTGCGGTAGCGGGGCAGGGGCCTGGGCCCGAGCCCGCCGTAGGCGGGCTGGTGCGGTTCAACGGCCTTTGGATGGGCGGTCATCTCGGCCTTGGCCTGGAGCACGTAGGCGAGCCGGCGGTCCTCCAGGCCGTGGCGGAAGTCGGCGTTCGCGCCGTATCCGGTGTCCGCGACCAGCACGGCGGGCCGAAGGCCGATCCCGTCGAGCATCTCCATAGCGAGCCGCCACTTGGGCCGGTGGTGCTCGGTGTCGGGGATGCGGCAGCTCTTGCGTCGGCCGGCGGCTTCGGGCCCGTCCCAGGTGGCGGGCAGGAACAGCCGCCAGGACAGCGGGCATGAGGCGGTGTCGGAGGCGGCGTGGACGCTGACGCCGATCTGGCAGTTGCCGACCTTGCCCAGGGTGCCGGAGTACTGGCGGGCCACCCCGGGCGAGGAGACACCGTCCTTGGGAAAGCCGGTGTCATCCACGACCCACACCTGCGGCCGCACCACCGTCAGGGCCCGCCAGGCGAGCCGGGCCCGCACGTCCTCGACCGGCCAGGTCGAGGACGTCATGAACTGCTGCAACTGCTGGTGATCGATCCCCAGTCGCTCGGCCATCGGCTGCATCGACTTCCGCCGGCCGTCCAGCAGCAGCCCCCGCACATACAGGGCGCCCTTCACCCGCTGATCCCGCCGCACCAATGACGCCAACACATCGGAAGCGAACTCCTCCAACCGGCCCCGAACCGCTGCAAGCTCCCCAGCCCTCATACAGCCAGCGAACTACCAGACACCCCACGTGACAAGGCCAGCTAACAAAGCACTACTAGTACCCGTCTTCAAATCGTCATGTCGTGGATCATGGTGGGTGATACACCGAATGAATCACCGACCGGGAGTGTGAGTTGCTGGCTCCGCTGATACCGCGAGACGAGGTGTTCGGCGGCGAGCGCGCCGATGCGCGCATGGTCGAAGTCGACGGCGTGGAC
>NZ_JBEPEL010000127.1:0-12315 GCF_040300825.1 Streptomyces sp. NPDC000229 | reverse complement strand
AGCCACTGCGGAGCATTGGCGACCGACGACAACGCAGCAGATGCGCGTGCCAGGGCTCGCGAGCCCGGCAAGATCCGAAAGACACGACCTAGGCGGCCAGGTCGTTCTCGCCGGCGCCCGTGGCGGAGCCGGAGCCGAGCCGGGGGTCGGCGATGTCCAGCGTCTCGTGCCGCTCCCGCGCCGGCGCCTTGCGCGACCGTACGAGCCCTCCGAGCCGCCCGGAGCGCGCCACCGCCGACACCAGCGGCGTCAGGAGCGCGAGGGCGACCGGGGCGAGGAGCAGCGCCACCGCCGTCCCGAGGGCGAACCCGCCGACGACGTCCGTCGGGTAGTGCACGCCCATGTAAACGCGGCAGAAGCCCTCGACGAGGGCGAGACCGATCGCGGCGAGACCGAAGCGGCGGTTGGCGACGAAGACCCCGACACCGATGGCCATCGCCATCGTGGCGTGATCGCTGACGAACGAGAAGTCGGTCTTCCCGTCCACCAGCACTTCAAGCCCCTGGTGGTCCTTGAACGGCCGGGGGCGCTCCACGAAGCCGCGGATCGGGATGTTGACGAGGAGGGCGACACCGGCGGCGAGCGGGGCCCAGATCAGACCGGCGACGGCGGCGGCGGAGTCCTCCGCGCTCCCGCGGCGGCGCACGCTCCACCAGCACCAGAGCACCACCAGCACCATCGCCAGCATGATCCCGTACTCGCCGGTGAACTCCATGACACGGTCGAACCACGAAGGGGCGTCCTTCGCCAGGCCGTTGATGTCGTAGAGCAGGCCGACATCGGGGTTCGAACCGTCCGATGCGAGTCCAGCCATCTGCCGCGGCCCCTTGCCTTGTGTCACCTGGTCAGTGACGTCGTCTGCTCAGTGTCGTCATCGTCAGTCCAGGAAACGACCCGCAGGAGGGGTACGTTCCACTCTCCACGGAACGATCACGATGACGTTATCGAAGAGTGATACGTACGCGCAGCTCAGGGCCGTGCCGTGGGGAGCGCTTTCGCGCCATCCTCGGTGACGCGGGTGGCACCGAAGTAGTCCGGGGTGTCGATCTTGTCGAACCGGATGACGGCCCCGGTGTACGGGGCGTTGATCATGTATCCGCCGCCCACGTACAACCCCACGTGACGGATGGCGCGCGAATCGTTCAAGTCATCCGAGAAGAAAACGAGATCGCCCGGCAGCAGCTCGTCCCGCGACGGGTGCGGACCGGCGTTGTACTGGTCGTTGGCGACGCGCGGCAGCTCGATCCCCACCGTCCGGTACGCCGCCTGCGTCAGCCCCGAGCAGTCGAACCGCCCCTGCTGCTCCGGCGTGCCGTTGCCGCCCCACAGATAGGGCGTGCCGAGCTTCTTCTGCGCGAAGTAGATCGCCCCGGCCGCCTGCCGCGACGGCTCCACCCGGCCGACGGGCCGCGCGAAGCTCTTCTCCAGGGAGCGGATGATCCGGACGTAGTTCTGCGTCTCGCTGATCCCCGGCACCCCGCCGGCCTTTATCACCCGGTACGCACCCGCGTTGTAGGCGGCGAGCATGTTGTTCGTCGGGTCGCCGGGCACCTTCTTCACGTACCCGGCCAGCTCGCAGTCGTACGAGGCGGCCGACGGGATGGCGTCCGCCGGGTCCCACACGTCCCGGTCGCCGTCCTTGTCCCCGTCGATCCCGTGCGCGGCCCACGTCCCGGGGATGAACTGCGCGATGCCGCGCGCGTCGGCGTGGCTCACCGCCTTCGGGTTCCAGCCGCTCTCCTGGTACAGCTGCGCGGCGAGCAGGGCGGGGTTGATGGCGGGGCACAGGTTCCCCCACTTCTGCACGAGCGGCTGGTACGCCGCCGGAACAGCCCCCTTCGCCAGCCCGATCGCCCCGCCCAGGGCGCCCCCGGCCCCGCCGAGCAGCCCGGCGGCGGCGGAGTACGTCCCGACGACGAGCAGCGCGACGAAGCTCAGGCACGCCCCTACGGACACCCCGGCGACCAGCCACGCCTTACGCACCGTCAACCACCCCTCACGACATGGCAGTCCACCGTGCGCCAGTGTAGGTGGCGGGTCCCTCTTTCAGGGGGTGGTCCGGCCGCTATGGCTTGCGGCCGACACCTCCGTACATGGCGACAGCGTCCGCCGGGGTGTCAGGACGCCAGTGGGAGCAGGGGACGACGCCGGGGTCGAGGAGCTCCAGGCCGTCGAAGTAGCGGGCGACGGCCTCCGGGGTGCGCTGGGTGAGCTTGGGGGTGCCGTGCTCGTTCCAGAAGGCGACCGCCGCGTCGACGTCCGGCATGGAGGGGTGGACGACCGTGTGGGAGAGGACGAGGTGGCTGCCGGGCGCCAGGGCGTCCATGAGGCGACGGACGACGGCGTACGACTCGGCGTCGTCCTCGATGAAGATGACGACCCCGAGCAGCATGAGCCCGACCGGCCGGTCCAGGTCGAGGGTCTTGGCGGCCGCCTCCAGGATGTTGTCGACGTCCCGGAGGTCGGCGTCCAGGTAGTCCGTGCGGCCCTCGGGGGTGCCGACGAGGAGCGCGCGGGCGTGGGCGAGGACGAGCGGGTCGTTGTCGACGTACACGACACGGGCGTCCGGGGCGACGTGCTGGGCGACCTCGTGGGTGTTGTCGGCGCTCGGCAGCCCGGTGCCGATGTCCAGGAACTGGCGGATGCCCTCCTGGGCCGCCAGGTGCCGCACGGCCCGCCCCAGGAAGAGCCGGTCGGCGCGGGCGTACTCGCCGATGCCGGGGTGGAGCTGCCGGATCCGGTCGCCGGCTTCCCGGTCGACGGGGTAGTTGTCCTTGCCGCCCGTCCAGTAGTTCCAGATGCGGGCGGTGTGGGGGCGCGTGGTGTCGATCCTCGATTCGATGTCGGTCACGACACCAACGTAGGACCAAAATCCTTACCCGGTGGGCCGCTTCAGGATCTCCACCGGGCTCGACGTGCTGTCCGCGCCGCGGGCGCCCTGCCGGGCGTGTCGGAGCCGAGGCTCACCGGGAGGCGTGGCGTGACCCATGGGGCGCCTCCAGCGGCGCCGGAACCGTCACGCCTGGTCGCGGCGTACCGCTGACCCCCAAGAGTGCACCAACGACAGTCATTGCCCGGAGTCACCCTCCGTGATACACAGAGTGACGATACGCGTACTCGTATACACCCGATTCGCCGCCTTCGCAGGTCAGGGCAGCCTGACCGGTCAAAGGTGCGGGGATCGGGTAAAGAGACCAGCCAAGTCGGCGCACATGGGCGGTTTCATCAGCGAAGATAGTGCGGTGACCCGTGCCATGGGGCAGGGGCGTCGAACTACCCAATAGGGGCGGTGAGTTACATGTACCTGGCGGCCGAAAAAGGCGACATCACCACCATCATTGGCGGAATCGCCCCCAACTGGGGGCCCTTCGGGAGCCTGGGGAACGAGGCTCGCGTGATGATCGAGGTGGTGATGGCCGTGGCCATCCTTCTGTGCCTCGGCATCGCGATCTGGGGAGCGGCCAAGCAGCGCATCGGCGCGACCGCGCTCCGGGACACGTTCAGCGCCGAACAGGGCAAGGGGTTGATCGTGGCGGGCCTGACCGGGGTCTTCATCATCGGATCGCTGGGAACGCTGTTCACCATCGTCTACGGGATGGCCGTGTAACCCTCCGTCAACTGCTGCACCCCCGGCTCTCCCCTTGAGGCGCGTCCACCCGATGTCCAGTCACCATCCAGATCAGCAACCGGTTGAGGGGGCGTACCCGTCATGAGCCTCGGCGACGAGCAGGACGGCGCCAGCAACACGGGAGGCGGCGGTGCGGGGCAGACCCGCACCCGCCTGCCCGACAGCGGCGCCGGCGACGTCTACGGCGGCGTCTACGGCGGCGCCCGCCGCCCGGCCCGCAACTCGCGGTCGCTGATCACGGTGGTGGGCGTGGTGGTGCTGCTGATCGCCGCCATCGCCTTCGCGAACCGAAGCGGTGGCGGCGACGACGCGCCCTCGGACGCCTCGGCCAACCGCGACGCCGCCCCGACCGCCGCGACGGGCGTCAAGCCGGTGACGGGCAAGAACGGCACGATCCCGTCGGGCTACGCGCGAGACGAGCAGGGGGCGCAGAGCGCGGCGGCGAATTACGCGGTGGCGCTGGGTTCTGACGGGATGTTCAACACCGAGCGGCGCCACGCGATTGTGAACGCCGTGTATGCCCCCGACGTCGCGGCCGCGCGACAGGGCGACCTGGACAAGGTGTACTCGGACGAGAAGTTCCTCACCAGCATCGGCCTGAACGCCGACGGATCAGCGCCGACAGGGATGACCTTCATCTCCCGGTTCAACCCAGTGGGGTCGAAGGTCGAGCGGTTCAGCCCCGACACCGCGAGCGTAGCCGTCTGGTACTCGGCCCTTTTCGGGCTGGCTGGCGAAGGGTCGAAGAACCCGGTGTCGGAAAGCTGGTTCACGAACACGTTCGAGCTGAAGTGGGTCAACGGTGACTGGAAGGTCACCGACTTCACACAGAAGGACGGCCCTGTGCCGGTCGGGCGCGACCAAGCCGCATCGAGCGCCGAAGAGATGGCCGGCGCCGTCCAGCAGTTCGGAGGGTTTACCTATGCCCGTTAAGCGCCCTCCACGTGCCCTTACGGTCACCGGGGCCGCAGCAGGGATCCAGGCGGGTCTCGTACTGCTGGCAAGCCACGCGGTTGCCGCCCCCACGCCTACCCCCAGCCCGGGTGCGAGCAACGATCCGTGTGACCTCATCCGCGGCCCCGCACGGGACTACTGCGACAACGGCGCGCCCGGCGGCACGGCCCGCTCCACCCCCGCCGACCCCACCACCGCCCTCGACCCGCTCGCGTCGCTCGCGCGCGGGTGCGCGGACGCCGCCGCGTGGATCGTGGGGAAGCTCAGCGAGGCCGTGAAGAGCACCGCCGAGGTGGACTTCACCAACCCCACGTTCCTCAAGCAGTACGCCGTCGTCTTCGCCGCCTCCACCGTCCTGACCCTCGTCCTGTGGCTCCTCGCCGTCGCCAAGCGCGCCATCCGGGGCGTGCCCCTGGCGACGGCCGTCTCCGAGGCCATCGGCTTCCTGTGGCTCACCGTGCTCGCGTCCGCGTTCACGCCGCTCATCCTCTACACCGTCGTCTCCGCGACCGACGGCGTCACCGAGGTGATCGCCAGCGGCAGCGGTGGGCAGACGGACGCGTTCTTCGGGACGTTCGCCGAGGCGCTCAAGAAGGGCGAGGGCATCGGCGGCGGGCCGATCATGCTGATCGTCGTGTCCCTCGTGTCGATCCTCGCGGCCGGCGTCCTGTGGCTGGAGCTCGTCATCCGCGCCGCCCTGCTGTACGTCGGCGCGCTGCTCGGCACCGTCGTGTACGCGGGGCTGGTCGACAAGAACATGTGGGGCCACGTCCGCCGCTGGGCCGGCATCATGATCGCGGTGATCCTGGTGAAGCCGGTCATCGTCATCGTCCTCGGCCTCGCCGGGGCGCTGTCCTCCGACGAAGGCCCCGACGCCTTCTCGGCCGTCGTGTCCGGACTCGCCATCATCCTGCTCGCCATCTTCGCCTCCGCGATGATCTACCGCTTCGTCCCGGGCTTCGGCGACGAGATCGCCACCGCCCGTACGAACCGCAAGCAGGCCACCGACGGCGCCCAGGCCGCCGCCGTCATCTCCTCGCCCGCCGCGCTCGTCTCCCAGGGCATCAAGACCCACAGCAGCCGCGGCCACCAGCGGGGTGGCGGCGGCAGCGCCCAGCCGGCGAACGCCGTGTCCGGCGGCGTCGCCGCCCACAGTTCCCGCAACCAACCGTCCGGGAGCTCCGGCGGCGGGGCCGGCGGCGGATCTGTCCCCTCCGCCGCACCCCCGCCCCGGAGCCCGGGTACCAGCGGCACGCCGCACACGCACCGTAAGAGCAACACAGGCACAGGCAGCAGCACAGGAAGCACAGGAGGTGGAGGGCGTTGACGACCCAGTCCCAACCGATCACGCCCCGCCGCACGTATCTCATCGGCCGGGCCCGGCCGAACGCGATCGTCGGCAAGAACCGCGAGACCGGCGAGATCGCTCTGATCATCGCCGGCGCGTTCCTCGGCATGATGAGCGGGCTGCTGGTCCCCGTCCTGTCCCTGCGGATCGTGTCCCTCATGGGTTTCCCCATGCTCGCGCTCGCGGCCGTGTACGTCCCGTACAAGGGCCGCACCTTCTACAAGTGGTTCGAGATCAACCGCAGCTATAAGCGCACTCTCCGCCAGGGGACCACGTACCGCTCCAGCGCCATGGAGGCGGGCACCAGACTCGACGGCCGCGAGGTCGAGGTCGGCCCGCCGCCCGGCATCGGCCGCATCAACTGGCTCTCGGCACCGTTCGGGCCCGACGAGATCGCCGTCCTCCTCCACGCCGACCGCCGTACCGTGACCGCCGCCATCGAGATCGAGGGCCCGGGTGTCGGCCTGCGCGACAGCGAGGACCAGGAAGCCCTGGTGGACCGTTTCGGCACCCTCCTCAAGCACGTGGCCAACGGCGACGGCTTCGTGACCCGCCTCCAGATGCTGGCCCGCACCCTCCCCGCCGACCCCGACGCCCACGCCAAGGACGTCGCCCAGCGCGGCGACCCGAACGCCCCCGGCTGGCTCCGCGACTCCTACGATCAGCTCCAGTCCATGGTGTCGACGTCCAGCGAGCAGCACCGCGCCTACCTCGTGGCCTGCATGCACTACACCCGCGAGCTGGCCGCCGAGGCGCACGCCATGGCCCGCGCCGCCCGCCAGGCCACCGGCGGCCGCAAGCTCGACAAGGACGCGGGACTGGCCGTCGTCATGGCCCGCGAGCTGACCGACATCTGCGCCCGCCTCGCCGAGGCCGACATCCGCGTACGCCAGCCGCTGGGCCAGTCCCGGCTCGCCTCCCTCGTGCACTCCATGTACGACCCGGACCACCCCATCGACCACATCCAGGCGATGACGAAACGAAACGCTTGGCCCGCCGAGCTGGACGCCGTCGAACCGACGTACCTCCAGGCGAAGACGAGGGAGTCGTCGACCCGCGCGCCCTGGTGCCACGCCACCGCGTGGGTCAAGGAGTGGCCGATGACCCCCGTCGGCGTGAACTTCCTCGCGCCCCTCCTCGTCCACACCCCCGACGTCATCCGCACCGTCGCCGTCTGCATGGACCTGGAGCCCACCGAGGTCGCCATCGAACGCATGCTGACCGAGAAGACCAACGACGAGGCGGAGGCCAGCCGTGCCGCCAAGATGAACCGCACCGTCGACCCGCGCGACATCGCCGCCCACGGCAGGCTCGACCAGCGGGGTGAAGATCTCGCCAGTGGCGCGGCGGGAGTGAATCTTGTCGGGTACATCACTGTGTCGTCTCGTACGCCCGAAGCCCTGGCCAGGGACAAGCGGACGATCAGGGCCTCGGCCGGCAAGTCGTATCTGAAGCTGGAGTGGTGCGACCGCGAGCACCACCGGGCCTTTGTGAACACCTTGCCGTTCGCGACCGGCATCCGCCGATAGGGGCGCCTGATCCTGATGCGAGATCCGCTGTCAGTCCTCACCGAGGCCTTCACCTCCTTCCTCTTCGGGAAGGTGGAGACGACCCGGCTTCCCGTCCGTACGTCGACGGGCCAGGCCCAGGCCGTCTACCTGCCGACCGCCGCTCCCGGCCTCGGCGACTCCGGCGTCATCATCGGGCGCGAGGTGTACAGCGGCAAGGGGTACATCTACGACCCGTTCCAGCTGTACGGGCAGCAGCTCCCCGCCCCGCACTGGCTGGTGCTCGGCGAGTCCGGCAACGGCAAGTCGGCGCTGGAGAAGACGTACGTCCTGCGCCAACTCCGCTTCCGGGACCGCCAGGTCGTCGTCCTCGACGCCCAGGGTGAGGACGGCGTGGGCGAATGGAACCTCATCGCGCAAGAGCTGGGGATAACTCCCATCCGCCTCGACCCGATGGCCGCCCTCGACGGCGGCATCCGGCTCAACCCGCTCGACCCGTCGATCACCACCACCGGCCAGCTCGCGCTGCTCCGGACGATCATCGAGGTCGCGATGGGGCACGGCCTGGACGAGCGGTCCGGTTTCGCCCTCAAGGTGGCGCACGCGTACGTCAACGCGACCATCACCGACCGGCAGCCGGTCCTCACCGACATCGTGGAGCAGCTGCGCCACCCGGAGCCGGAGTCGGCGGCCGCGATGAACGTCGACATAGACGATGTGCGGGCGTGGGGCCTGGACGTCGCCCTCGTCCTGGACCGGCTCGTCGACGGTGACCTGCGGGGCATGTTCGACGGGCCGACGACGGTCGGCATCGACCTCGACGCGCCGCTCATCGTGTTCGACCTCTCCCACATCGACCGCAACTCCATCGCGATGCCCATCCTGATGGCCATCGTCGGGGTGTGGCTGGAGCACACCTGGATCCGCCCGGACCGCAAGAAGCGCATCTTCCTGGTGGAGGAGGCGTGGCACATCATCAACAGCCCGTTCGTGGCGCAGCTGTTCCAGCGGCTGCTGAAGTTCGGGCGGCGGCTCGGCCTGTCCTTCGTGGCGGTGGTGCACCACCTGAGCGACGTCGTGGACGGGGCGGCGGCGCGCGAGGCCGCGGCGATCCTGAAGATGGCGTCCACCCGGACCATCTACGCCCAGAAGGCCGACGAGGCGAGAGCGACCGGCCGGGTCCTCGGGCTGCCCCGCTGGGCGGTGGAGATCATCCCCACGCTCACGCCCGGTATCGCGGTGTGGGACGTCAACGGCAATGTCCAGGTGGTCAAACACCTGGTCACGGAGGCGGAACGGCCGCTGGTCTACACGGACCGGGCGATGACGGAGTCGTCGTCGCCCGTGCCGGAGGAAATCCAGGCCGCGGAATGGGAGGCGGAGCAGCGCGCGGCGCTCATCGAGCAGCAGATGAACGAGTCCTCACAGTCGACGGTGGCATGACATGGACCGCAGGACTGAGGAACGGGGCGTCCCCGACGGCCTGCTGGTGGGGCTGCTGGGGTTCCTGCTGGGCATAACGCTGCTGGTGTGGACGGCGACCGGGCTGGCCGGGCTGTTCGCGCACGGGGCGTGGCCGGACGGGGTGACGTTCTCCGAGACGCCGCTCGCGATACGGAGCCTGGTCTCGGATCCCCACGACCTGGCCGGGGCGTGGCCCGCCACACCGGCGGGGCAACTGTCGGGGTACGGGCTGTTCTGGGGCCTGTTCATCAGCGAACTGCTGGTGCTGGTGGTGCTGGCCGTCTTCGTACTCGGCACGCTGGCACGCTGGCGCGCGGTGCGGGCGGCGGCGTCAGAGGCAGCGGCTGTACGCAGGGGTCCGGCGCGGGTTCCGGTCCAGGCACCGGCCCCGCCCGCTCCGGCACGACAGGACGCGGTACGGCAGGACGCGCCGGTCACCGCCCCGCCGACGGCGCACGTCCCGCAACCCGCCCCCGCAGCCGCGCCGGCACCCGCAACCGCCCCCGAGCCCGTGCCCACCCCGACGCCGGCACCCGCTCCGGCTCCGGCTCCCGCCTCCGTATCCATTCCCGCCCCCGCCCCCCGCCTCCTCTACGGCGACGCCACCGCCCGCCGTCCCGTCGCGCGCCAGGCCATCGAAGAGGCCGACGGCCCCGCCCTGGTCGTCACCTCCGACCCGACCCTGTGGGCCGACACCAAGGACGCCCGCGCCAAGCTCGGCCCCGTCCTGGTCTACGACCCCGGACACCTGTGCGACACGCCCGCCCGGCTGCACTGGTCGCCCACCCAGGGCTGCGAGGACACCGACACCGCCGCCGCCCGCGCCGCCGCGCTCCTCGCGCCCGTACGCCCCAGGGCCCGGATGGACGCCGCCGTCGCCGACACCGCCGAAACGCTCCTCCGCTGCTGGCTGCACGCGGCGGCCGTGGACGGCCGGCCGTTCAAGCAGGTGCAGCGCTGGGCGCAGAACAACGGCGCCCATGAACCCGTACGGGTACTCCGTACGCACCCCAAGGCGACGAACAGCCACGCGGGCCTGCTCGAATCGGCGCTCACGGCATACCCGGAACGGCGCGAGGTCGCCCAGGAATTGACGGTACGTGCGCTGTCGGCACTGTCCTCGGTCCACATCCGTGAGGCCTGCACGGCGAATCGAACTGATTCGCTGGCGCTGGAATCTTTCATCGCCGAAGGGGGCACCCTTTATGTGGTGGGTGAACCGATCGAAGACCCGAGGACCCGCCCGGGCGCGATGCCCCTGCTGACCGCGCTCGCCTCAGACGTGGTCGAGCACGGCCGCCGCATGGCCGCACGGTCATCCGACGGTCGGCTCGACCCACCACTCACGCTTGTCCTCGACGACGTCGCGGCCGTGGCCCCACTGCCCCAGATGCCCGCGCTGTTGACGACCGGTCAGGACACCGGCCTGCCGACACACGCCCTGCTCCGCTCGGCCGAACAGGGCCGCGCCCGCTGGCCGGACCGGCCCCTCACCCCGTGACGGGCCGCCGGATCTCGTACTCCAGCTCCCGCGCCCCGCTGCTGTCCCCCTCCAAGAGCACGCTGTCCCCGGTGGGCACGAAGCCGGCCTTCCGGTAGAAGGCCGCCGCCCGCGCATTCCGCTCGTGCACATAGAGCCGTACGCGCCGGATCGGCGCGCCGCCCAGCGACCACGACCACTCCACAACCGCCCGGAACAGCGCGTCCGCCAGCCCGGCGCCCCGCGCCTCGGGCCGTACGTAGACCCCGACCACGTGCGTCTGGTCGACCGCCGGCGCCTCACCGAACCGGACCTCCCCGCCCGGCCGCTCCACGAGCACGGTCACCGTGCCCTCCCACGAACCGTCCGGCGCCTCGGCAACGAACTGGCGGGCGCTGTCGCTCCCCTCCGCCGCCCCGGCGGTCCGCTCCCGCCAATGCTCGTCGGGCCGGGCGGCGGCCGCCTCGTACGTATCGAGGAAGGCAAGCGGCGCGACGGGGTCCTGGAGGGCGGCGAGCCGGAGGTCGCGGGCCTTGCGCCACTCATCGGCGCGGACGGGACGTATCACGTGTTCCATGACCCGATCGTCGGTCCGCGCCCCCCACCGGTCAACGCAATTCCCTCCGGCCGCGCCCTCAGGAGCGCGTCCTCCCCCGGTCCCGCCCGCGCCCCGCTCCGTAGCGTCGACGACTGATCCGCGCCCACGAACTGACCAAGCGATACGGCGGACGGACCGTCGTCCGGGGCCTGAGCTTCACCGTCAGGCCCGGTACGCGTCCAGGCCGTCATCCTCAGCCCTTCCCAGCTACTCCGGCGCCAGCACCGCCCGGATCACGTGCCGCGCGTTGCTCGCCATCGCCGGGTTCGTCCTCCGGTGGTACGGCAACGAGATGAGCGCCTGCGAGAACGCCCGCGCTCTGCCCCGGACCCAGGTCGGGTCGTCTACGCCGAGCGCCTCCCGGAAGACCTCCCTCGCCCCGGCCGGCAGCAGGTTCCACGCCGGGAACAGGTCACAGGCCGGATCGCCCACTCCCATGCACCCGAAGTCGATCACCGCGGAAAGCCTGCCCCGCTCGACCAACAGGTTGCCGGGCATCAGATCGGCATGCAACCACACAGGCTCCCCGTCCCAGCCCGGCGCCGCCAGCGCGTCCTCCCACACGGCCAGGGCGGCGTCACAGTCCACACCCTCCTCGGGGATCCCCCGCAGTTCCTCGATCGCCGCCCGCGTCGACGCATCGAGCGAGTCAATCGGCCCGCCACGGTAGGCCACGGGCGCCCCCGGAAGACTCACGCTCCGCATCGCGGCCACGAACCCGGCCAGATCCTCGGCCAGCAGCATCGGCTCGGTGAGCGCCCCCTCCCGGGGGTTCTCCCCCTCCAGCCACCTGTACACCGACCACCCCCACGGATACCCCTCGGCCGGCTCCCCGGCCCCCAGCACTTCGGGGACGGCCATCGGCAACCGGGGCGCGAGGCGGGGCAGCCATTCCCGTTCCCTCACCACATCCGCCGCCCCGCCCTTCGTCAGCGGCAGCCTTACGAGCATGCCGTCGCCGAGCCGGTACACGGCGTTGACCGTCCCACCGGACGGAAACCGCTCAACCGCCAATCCCGCCCACTGCGGAAACTGCCCGGCTATGAGCCGCCGTACGAGGTCGTCGTCAATGTGTGCTGTCGTCATGGGTCGCCATCCGACCGCCGCACACCGACGTCGGTCAAACGCTTTTCCACCCACGGGCAAAGGACCTTGAACGCAAAAAAGCCTCAGTCCCCGGACACAAGGTCCGGGGACTGAGGCTAATAATTGTTCGGCGGCCTGGTCGGCGGCCTGGGCGGTGCAGGACACGGAGTAGTGGCGCTCGTCGTCCTGGTAGACCATCCAGCGCTTGGTGCCGGTCGTCGACCGAGTCGGCGGGGCTCGCCCTGCTGG
>NZ_JBEPEL010000126.1:0-12634 GCF_040300825.1 Streptomyces sp. NPDC000229 | reverse complement strand
ACGAGGACATCCAGGAGTTCTGGGTAGCGGAACGCGACGAGGACGGCACTGTGGTCGGCTGTGGAGCACTGCATGTGATGTGGGAAGACCTCGCCGAAGTGCGTACTCTCGCGGTCGATCCCGACTTGACGGGCGCCGGCATCGGTCATCAAGTGCTCGACAAGTTGCTGCACACCGCTCGCTGGCTCGGCGTCCGCCGGGTTTTCTGCCTGACCTTCGAAGTCGACTTCTTCGCGAAGCACGGCTTCGTCGAGATCGGTGAGACCCCGGTCGACGGAGATGTCTACACCGAGCTCCTCCGTTCCTATGACGAGGGCGTCGCCGAGTTCCTCGGTCTCGAACGGGTGAAGCCGAACACCTTGGGCAACAGCCGGATGCTTCTGCATCTGTGATCTGCTGATCCCGCATCCGGCACCCTATGTCCGAATCGCGCATGTTTCCCGTGCTCTCGGGGATCTGAACCTCTCCCAGGGGTTTGTGTTTTCCAGGGAAAAGCGGTTTCCTTTCCGCGTACTGCATTTTCGATGAAAGGAAATCCGGTGGCACAGAAGGTTCAGGTCCTTCTTGTCGACGACCTCGACGGTGGCGAGGCGGACGAGACGGTGACGTTCGCTCTGGACGGCAAGACCTACGAGATCGACCTCACCACCGCCAATGCCGACAAGCTTCGCAGCCTGCTCGAGCCGTACACCAAGAGCGGCCGTCGTACCGGTGGGCGCTCTTCGGCCGGACGTGGCAAGGGCCGGGCCGCCGCGGGTGGCAGCCCCGACACCGCGAAGATTCGCGCATGGGCCAAGGAGAATGGTTACAACGTGAACGACCGCGGCCGCGTGCCTGCCGATATCAAGCAGGCTTACGAGGACGCCAACCGCTGAGTGCGGTCCGCACCCAGCAGACGGACCCGGTGGCATTCCGATGCCGCCGCGTCCACGAGCCGCACAAGGCAGGGGGCGCCGACGACGCCCCCCACGGCCGGCATGGCCGGAAGTGACGGCTCGACTTCGCGCCCGGGTTCGGGGGGGCGCAGCCACGAGGCGGCGCCGGGTGAGCCGGACCCGCTCCATCCTGGGGGAATGGGAGCGGTCGTCCGGTCACCGGCGCCCAGGGCGACCAGATCGAGGGCGATCCCTCCCCACTCCAGCCAGTCGAGCAACCCCGGCAGCTCGTCCGTGGCGCCCGCGGCGACCAGCAGCCGCATCCTCTGCCCCGCGAGGGCCACGGGCCACCGGCCGCCCACCCGCCGCAGCACGGCGAACCCGGCGGCGGCCGGCAGTTCCAGGACGTCGAAGCGCAGTCCCGTGAGCAACTCGACCGGACCCCCGCCGTCCCCCGCCGCCGTGGCCCAGCCGAGCTCGTGCTCGTACCACCACGCCAGGCCGTCACGGTTGAACGGTGAACGGGGTGCCGGGAGCGAAAGGGTGAAGGCCATGCCCGGGGAACTCATGACCATGGCCGCGGGTTACGCACCGTTCCGACTTCGGCACGCTGTGTGTCCGGACGGAGGGGGTGCGCGCCGTGTGGCGGAGCGCAAGGGTGTTCGCCCGTAGCTGAGGGAACCGGGGTACGCCGCATGGAGTGTCAGTGCTTACGGGTAAGACATTCCTCGTGAGGACGGGCGACACGCGGGATCCGGCGTCTCACGTTCGCCATCGGCGTACTGCCGTTGAGGGTAAGTGCCTGGCCTGCGGGAACATCGTCTCGGACTATTGGGTTGGAGCATTTGTCGGCGTTCGGGTCAGGAGGCCAGAGACGGGTGTCGGCAGTTGGAATGAGCGGTCCCCGCTTGCGGGACTAAGCTGCGGAAGGACAGGGAGGGGACCGACCCCTTACTGCCTGACCGCTCTGAGGAGCGATTAACGATGTTCGAGAGGTTCACCGACCGCGCGCGGCGGGTTGTCGTCCTGGCTCAGGAAGAAGCCCGGATGCTCAACCACAACTACATCGGCACCGAGCACATCCTCCTGGGCCTTATCCACGAGGGTGAGGGTGTCGCCGCTAAGGCCCTGGAGAGCCTCGGGATTTCGCTCGAGGCGGTCCGCCAGCAGGTGGAGGAGATCATCGGCCAGGGCCAGCAGGCCCCGTCCGGGCACATCCCCTTCACGCCCCGTGCCAAGAAGGTCCTGGAGCTGTCGCTCCGCGAGGCCCTTCAGCTCGGCCACAACTACATCGGCACCGAGCACATCCTGCTCGGCCTGATCCGCGAGGGCGAGGGCGTCGCCGCCCAGGTCCTCGTGAAGCTGGGCGCCGATCTCAACCGGGTGCGGCAGCAGGTCATCCAGCTGCTCTCCGGCTACCAGGGCAAGGAAGCCGCCACCGCCGGTGGTCCTGCCGAGGGCACCCCCTCGACGTCCCTGGTCCTCGACCAGTTCGGCCGGAACCTCACCCAGGCCGCTCGTGAGTCCAAGCTCGACCCGGTCATCGGGCGCGAGAAGGAGATCGAGCGGGTCATGCAGGTGCTGTCCCGCCGGACCAAGAACAACCCGGTCCTCATCGGCGAGCCCGGCGTCGGCAAGACGGCGGTCGTCGAGGGCCTGGCGCAGGCCATCGTCAAGGGCGAGGTGCCCGAGACCCTCAAGGACAAGCACCTCTACACCCTGGACCTGGGCGCGCTCGTCGCCGGCTCCCGGTACCGCGGCGACTTCGAGGAGCGCCTGAAGAAGGTCCTCAAGGAGATCCGCACCCGCGGCGACATCATCCTGTTCATCGACGAGCTCCACACCCTGGTGGGTGCGGGCGCGGCCGAGGGCGCGATCGACGCGGCGTCCATCCTCAAGCCGATGCTGGCCCGTGGTGAGCTGCAGACCATCGGTGCCACCACGCTGGACGAGTACCGCAAGTACCTGGAGAAGGACGCGGCCCTGGAGCGCCGCTTCCAGCCCATCCAGGTCGCGGAGCCGTCGCTGCCGCACACCATCGAGATCCTCAAGGGCCTGCGGGACCGTTACGAGGCCCACCACCGGGTCTCCATCACGGACGAGGCGCTGGTCCAGGCCGCCACCCTGGCCGACCGGTACATCTCGGACCGCTTCCTGCCGGACAAGGCGATCGACCTGATCGACGAGGCCGGCTCCCGGATGCGCATCCGCCGGATGACCGCGCCGCCGGACCTCCGCGAGTTCGACGAGAAGATCGCCGGTGTCCGTCGCGACAAGGAGTCCGCGATCGACTCCCAGGACTTCGAGAAGGCGGCGTCTCTCCGCGACAAGGAGAAGCAGCTGCTGGCGGCGAAGGCCAAGCGGGAGAAGGAGTGGAAGGCCGGCGACATGGACGTCGTCGCGGAGGTCGACGGCGAGCTGATCGCCGAGGTCCTCGCGACCGCCACCGGCATTCCGGTCTTCAAGCTCACGGAGGAGGAGTCCTCCCGCCTGCTGCGCATGGAGGACGAGCTCCACAAGCGCGTCATCGGGCAGAAGGACGCCATCAAGGCCCTGTCGCAGGCGATCCGCCGTACGCGCGCCGGCCTGAAGGACCCGAAGCGCCCGGGTGGCTCGTTCATCTTCGCCGGCCCGTCCGGTGTCGGTAAGACCGAGCTGTCCAAGACGCTCGCCGAATTCCTCTTCGGCGACGAGGACGCGATGATCTCCCTCGACATGTCGGAGTTCAGCGAGAAGCACACGGTTTCCCGCCTCTTCGGTTCCCCGCCCGGATACGTGGGTTACGAGGAGGGCGGCCAGCTCACCGAGAAGGTCCGCCGGAAGCCGTTCTCCGTCGTCCTCTTCGACGAGGTCGAGAAGGCCCACCCCGATATCTTCAATTCCCTTCTCCAGATCCTG
This sequence comes from Streptomyces sp. NPDC000229, assembly GCF_040300825.1. Classification (NCBI taxonomy): domain Bacteria; kingdom Bacillati; phylum Actinomycetota; class Actinomycetes; order Kitasatosporales; family Streptomycetaceae; genus Streptomyces; species Streptomyces sp. NPDC000229. Next base: position 8,861 of record NZ_JBEPEL010000126.1, on the reverse strand, counting down.
GAGGACGGTCGCCTGACCGACTCCCAGGGCCGGGTCGTGGACTTCAAGAACACGGTCATCATCATGACGACCAACCTCGGGACCCGGGACATCTCGAAGGGCTTCAACCTGGGCTTCGCGGCGCAGGGTGACGTCAAGACCGGTTACGACCGGATGAAGGCGAAGGTCAACGAAGAGCTGAAGCAGCACTTCCGGCCCGAGTTCCTCAACCGCGTCGACGACACGGTCGTCTTCCACCAGCTCAGCCAGGAAGACATCATCCAGATCGTCGACCTGATGATCGCCAAGGTGGACGAGCGCCTGAAGGACCGCGACATGGGCATCGAGCTCAGCGGTTCCGCGAAGGAGCTCCTGGCCAAGCACGGCTACGACCCGGTGATGGGCGCCCGGCCGCTGCGCCGGACGATCCAGCGCGAGATCGAGGACATCCTGTCGGAGAAGATCCTCTTCGGCGAGCTGCGCCCCGGTCACATCGTGGTCGTGGACACCGAGGGCGAGGGCGCGGAGAAGAAGTTCACCTTCCGCGGCGAGGAGAAGTCCGCCCTGCCGGACGTCCCCCCGATCGAGCAGGCCGCCGGCGGCGCCGGTCCGAACCTGTCGAAGGACGCGTAAGCGGCAACGACCGCTGACTGAAAGGGGCTGCCCCATCGGGGCGGCCCCTTTCCGCGTTCTCAGCAGTGCTGCGGTTTGCGCCAGGAGCATTCCAGGTCGGCGGACGGTTCCGTGGAGCGGAGGCGGGCCGGCGCCACGGTGCTGATGGTGTTCGTGGCCGTGTCGGAGCCGGCGAGGGTCACGACAACGGCGTCCTCGATGCTCTTCACGGAGGGGGCGAGGTAGTTGTTGAGGACGATGGAGTAGACGAGGCGGCGTCCCCCGGTGTCCGTGACGTACCCGGAGAGTGCGGAGGCCCCGGTCAGGGAACCGGTCTTGGCCCGGGCGTTGAGGGCGGCCGGGGTGCCGCACATCCGGGTGCGGAGGGTGCCGCCGGTGGCGCGGTCGGGGCCGCAGGCCACCGGCAGGGAGGCGTACCAGTCGGCGTACCAGGGGGCGTCCTGGACGGCGAGGAGCAGGCGGGTGAGCTGGGCGGCCGGGAAGAGGTTCATCCGGGACAGGCCGGAGCCGTCGACCTGCCGGAGGGTGGACGTCTGGACGTCCTCCTTCTTCAGGTACGCGCCGATGGCGGCGAGACCCGCGCTCCAGGTGCCGCGGCCGGACGTCTCGTATCCGATGGTCTTGGTGAGCGCTTCGGCGTGCATGTTGTTGGACAGCTTCATGAAGGGCCGCATGAGGTCCTTGAGGGGCATGGAGCTGTGGCCGGCGAGAACGCGTGCCGCCGGGGGAGTGGCGACGCCCAGCCGGGGCGGCCCGGCGACGCGTACCCCGCGTGCGGCGAGGGCGTCGGTGAAGACGGCGGTGGCGTACCCGGTCGGCTCCCAGACGGTGATCCACTCCTTGGTGGGGGAGCCCTGGACGGGGATCTCGCCGGTCACGGTGATGGTGTTCGTCCCGTGCTCCCGCTCGACGGTGAGGGTGTCGGGGCGGCCGGCGGCCACGGTGGTGGCGCGGTTGTCGACGCGTACGTAGTCGGTCGCCGGTGTCACGGTCACGCGGGGCCTCCCGCCCTCCCCGGCAGCCGGGCCGACCTCGACGACGACCGTGCCGGAGTCGTAGTCGGTGTCCGGGGCGACCGTGAGCGGTGAGATCTGCGCGGAGTAGTACGACGACTCGTCGTCCGCTGCCCAGGAGCGGCCCAGCCGGTTCGTGTCGAAGCGGGTGTCGTCGGCGACGACCCGCCCGGTCACCCGGCGGATCCCGGCCGCGGCTACCCGGGCGGCCAGCGTGTCGTAGTCCTGGGCGAGGATGGTGGGGTCGCCCGTCCCGCGCAGGTACAGATCGCCGTGGAGGACGCCGCCCCGGAAGCGGCCCGCGGTCAGCACCTCCGTACGGAACCGGTACTCGGGGCCGAGCAGTGCCATGGCGGCGACGGAGGTGGCGATCTTGGTGTTGGACGCGGGCATGAGGCGGTCGCCGCCGTCCCGTTGGTAGAGGGTCTCGCCGGTGGCGGCATCGGCGACGACGACTCCCGCCGCGCCGCCGTCCAGCCGGGGGTCGGTGAGGATCGTGTCGATGGCGCCCTTGAGGGCGGTGTCGGAGGGGCCCGCCCCGGCGGGGAGGCTGCTCGCCGCGAGGAGCCCGGCGAGTCCCAGGGCGAGGGCGGTCACGCGCATCACGTGTCTGCTCATGGTGAGGAGGATGGCGGAGGGGGGATGGGGTGGGAAGGGGGCGCTCCCGGCCGGACGGAAGCAGTCGGCGGTCGTCCGGCCGGTCCGGAACGGGGGTCTTCCGGCCCGTCGGCCGTGACAAGGCGCACAGGCGTTTTGGGCGGTACTAGGTGGAATAGTGCTTCCGTCCGGGTAGGAGGCGCGTTTTCGGGGCCGCGAGCGGGAGGAGCGGCGCCCGGGAGCGGCGGAGGGGGCGGTGAGCAGGGGGAAAAGCAGCAGGTGGTGGGGACCACCGAGGGGATGAACCTTCCGTTCTAAGGACATTTCGGTCCCTTTCCCTGCGACGGGGTGGTGCGTCAAGAGCGCACGTCACACCGGACTGTCTACGACCAGATGCCGTAGATGGGTGGTTTGAGGCGAGATGGGTGGCCGGGTTACCAAGGATGAGCCAGCCGCCCGGCGCGCCCTTCGCGTCGGGTCCGTTCTTGTCCGGAGGACTTCCCCGTATGTCGAAGCGCGTCAAGCACCCCACCCGCAACGCCGTCGTCGCCCTCGCCGCCGCCGGCATGGGAGCGTCGATGGTGTTCGGAGGCGGTGCCGCCGTCGCCGCCGACAGCAAGACGGCCCCGCTGTCGGGCCCCGCCGCCGCCGTCGCCGCCCAGGCCGACGCCCAGGCGGCGCTCGCCAAGGCCGCCCAGCAGGCGAAGGCCGCCAAGGCCGCCGCCGCGAAGAAGGCGGTCGCCGCCAAGAAGGCCGCCGCGGCCAACGCGGCGAAGAAGGCCGCCCTCGCCAAGAAGGCCGCCGCCAAGAAGGCCACCTCCTGGGTCAAGCCGGTGGCCCGCTACACCCTGACCGCCAGCTTCAACCAGGGCGGCGCCATGTGGTCCCACAAGCACTCCGGCCAGGACTTCGCCGTGCCGGTCGGCACCGTGGTCAAGGCCGCCCACTCCGGTGTCGTCGTCAAGGCCGGTCCGAACGGCGGCGGTGACGGCCCGGCGTACGGCAACGCCATCGTGGTGAAGCATGCCAACGGCACGTACACGCAGTACGCGCACCTGTCGAAGATCAACGTCGGTGTCGGCGAGACCGTGAAGACCGGCGAGACCATCGCCCGGTCCGGCAACACCGGTAACTCCTCCGGCCCGCACCTGCACTTCGAGATCCGTACGACCCCGAACTACGGCTCCGCGCTCAACCCGGCGAAGTTCCTGCGCGCCGAGGGCGTCGTCATCTGACGCTCAGCCCTGCACCGGCCCCTGGTGGGCCCGGGTCACCAGATCGACGGCGACCTCGAGGACGGCTGTCCGCTTCTCCTCGGGGTCGCCGTCGACGTGCTGCATGAAGAACATCCCGGCGTGCATGGTGAACAGTGCGCTGATGCAGCGCACCCGGTCGGCCATGGTGAAGTCCGGCTCCTGGATCAACTGCGTCAGCGTGAGCATGCGCTCCTTGAACGTCTCTCCGATGCTCAGGTCACGCACCGTCGCCTGGTTCTCCTGCATGAAGCGGAAGAGCGGCGCCGCGCCGATGAGCGCCGCGTGGTAGCGGCGCAGGATCTCCTGCTTGGTCTCCAGGGTGCGTGGCTGCTTCTCGGCCCAGGTGATCAGTTCGTCGATCGGCCGCGTCAGGTCGCGGAACAGACTGATGACGATGTCTTCCTTGGTCTTGAAGTGGTAGTAGAGCGCCGCCTTGGTGACCTCGAGACGCTCGGCGATCTCGCGCAGCGAGGTCTTCTCGTAACCCTGCTCGGCGAAGAGTTCGAGGGCCACGTCCTGGATGCGCTGACGGGTGTTGCCTCTGGTCATGGTCGCTCCCACGAAACTTACTTGACGCCCGGCTAGTGACGGGTCTACCGTCCCCAGTCTAGTAACTAGCCGGGCGGCAAGTAAGTAACGGGAGCGGGGATCATGTCGGAGCCCTTGGAGAAAACAGTGCCCACCACCAAGGCCGGAGCGCCGCGCAGCGTACGCGTCGTCCTGCTCGCGCTCATGATCGCGATGCTGCTGGCCATGCTGGACAACATGATCATCGGTACGGCGATGCCGACGATCGTCGGAGAGCTGGGCGGCCTCGCCCACCTGTCCTGGGTGGTCACCGCGTACACCCTCGCCACCGCGGCCTCCACCCCGATCTGGGGCAAGCTCGGCGACCTCTACGGCCGCAAGGGCACCTTCCTCACCTCGATCGTCATCTTCCTCATCGGCTCGGCGCTCAGCGGCATGGCCCAGGACATGGGCCAGCTCATCGGCTTCCGGGCTGTGCAGGGCCTGGGCGCGGGCGGCCTGATGGTCGGCGTCATGGCGATCATCGGCGACTTGATACCGCCGCGTGAGCGCGGCAAGTACCAGGGCATGATGGCCGGTGTGATGGCCCTCGCCATGATCGGCGGACCGCTGGTCGGCGGCACCATCACCGACCACTGGGGCTGGCGCTGGTCCTTCTACATCAACCTCCCCCTCGGCGCGGTCGCCCTCGCGATGGTCACCGCCGTCCTGCACCTGCCGAAGACCGAGCGCGACCGCCGGCCCCGGATCGACTACCTGGGTGCGGCACTCCTGACCGTCGGCATCACCGCGATCGTCCTCGTCACCACCTGGGGCGGCACGGAGTACGCCTGGGGCTCCGCCGTCATCGTGGGGCTGGGCACCCTCGGCCTCGCCACGCTCGCCGGCTTCCTCTTCGTGGAGACCCGCGCGGCCGAGCCGATCATGCCGCTGCACATCTTCCGCAGCCGCAACTTCACCCTCATGTCGGTGATCGGCTTCCTCACCGGCTTCGTGATGTTCGGCGCCACGCTCTTCCTGCCGCTGTACCAGCAGTCCGTGCAGGGCGCGTCCGCCACCAACTCGGGGCTGCTGCTCCTGCCGATGCTGCTGTCGATGATGGTCGTCTCGCTGATCGCGGGCCGTGTCACCACCAACACCGGCAAGTACAAGATCTTCCCCATCGTCGGTGGCGCCCTGATGGTCGCCGGGCTGTTCCTCCTCGCGCAGATGGACACCGGCACGTCCCGGTTCACCTCGGGCGTCTACATGGCGGTCCTCGGCGCCGGCATGGGCTTCCTGATGCAGATCACCATGCTTGTGGCGCAGAACAGCGTCGAGATGAAGGACATGGGCGTCGCGTCGTCCTCGACCACCCTCTTCCGTACGCTCGGCTCGTCCTTCGGCGTGGCCCTCATGGGCGCGCTGTTCACCGGCCGGGTGCAGGACGAGATGGCGGCGCATGGCGGGGGCGCGGCCACGCAGCAGTCGGCGCAGCTGGACGCGGCGAGCCTGGCGAAGCTGCCGGAGCAGATGCGCGAGGCGTACCAGTTCGCCGTGTCGTCCGGCACGCACATCGCCTTCCTGGTGGGCGCGACGGTCGCCGTCCTCGGGTTCGTGGCGGCCTTCTTCGTCAAGGAGGTCCCGCTGAAGGGCGCGGGCCCGAAGGACGCGCCGGCGGGGGCGGACCGCAAGGACGAGCAGCTCGCGGACACGGCAGTCTGACCGCTCGTACGCGCACAGTGGCCCCCGGCGCCGGGATCGTCCGGCCCCGGGGGCCACTCGCCGTCAGGCCTGCCGGGAAGCCGGGGTTCCAGGCAGCATCGGGCCTGCCGGGAAGCCGGGGTTCCAGGCAGCATCAGGGCGTATCGGGGAGCTGGAGTACCGGGAAGCTGCCCGTCGTCGTCGGCGCGTGCTCCGGCAGCCACAGCACCGCGATCGCACCGCCCGCCCCCGGCGCGGTGCCCGTGGGCGCCGCGTTCCGGAAGGTGAGCCGCGCGCCCAGCACCCGCGCCTGGCCCGCCGCGATGGTCAGCCCCAGGCCGTGACCCTGACCGGCCCGGTCGCTGGCACCCGTGCGGAACCGGCTCGGGCCCTCCCGCAGCAGCGCCTCCGGGAAGCCCGGCCCGTGGTCCCGTACCCGCACCACCCGGCCCTCGACCGTGACCTCGATCGGCCCCTTGCCGTGCTTGGCGGCATTGGCCAGCAGGTTGCCCAGGATCCGCTCCAGCCGGCGCGGATCGGTGTTCACCCACGACTCGTGCACCACACGCACCACGGCGTCCGGGTACAGCGAGACCACCCGGCGCTCCACGAACTCCGCGAGTGCGATCTCCTGGAGCTCGGCCCGCTCCGAGGCACTGTCCAGCCGGGCCACCTCCAGCACGTCCTCGACCAGCGTGCGCATCGCCTGCGCCCGGTCTCGCACCAGCTCCGTCGGCCGGCCGGGTGGCAGCAGCTCGGCGGCCGTGAGCAGCCCGGTCACAGGCGTGCGCAGCTCGTGCGCGATGTCCGCGGTGACCCGCCGCTCGGCCTCGATCCGCTCGTTCAGCGCGTCCGTCAGGGCGTCCACCGCCCGCGCGAGCTCATCCGTCTCATCGCGTACGACACCGCCGATGGCGTCCCGGACCCGTACCTCCGTATTGCCCTGGGCGACCTTCCCGGCCGCGGTGGCGGCCTTGCGCAGCCGGCGCGACAGCTGGCCGCCGATCAGCACGCCCAGGGCGCAGCCGCCGAAGACGACCGACACCGAGCCGACGATCAACGCCTCGTCCAGGTCCTTCATGATCGTCGTGCTGCGGCTGGCGAACGGGCTGTGCAGCGACAGCACGTCCCCGTTGCCCAGCGGCACGGCGGCCCACACGTCCGGCGGCCCGTCCTCGTGCTCCTGCACATACGTCCCGCGGCGCCGTTCCCGCATCAGTTCGTCCAGCTCCCGGGGCAGCGTCGGGTCATTGAGCTTCGCCCCGAACTTGGGGTCGGCCTTCGGCTTCGCCGACTCGTACATCCGCTGCGCGAACATCAGCCGCTCCATCTGCACGTCGCGCGCGTTGCCCAGCATCGAGACCCGGGCGGCGTTGTGGACGACGAGGCTGAGGGCGACCGCGACCAGGGCGCCCACGGCGGCGATGGCGATCGAGATCTTCCATCTCACACCGGTGCGCAGTGTGGGCGGCTTCATCCCTTGAGCTTGTAGCCGAAGCCGCGGACCGTCTCGATCCGGTCCTGGCCGATCTTGGTGCGCAGCCGCTGCACATGGACGTCCACGACGCGCGTGTCACCGCCCCAGCCGTAGTCCCAGACCCGCTCCAGCAGCTTGTCGCGCGACAGGACCGTGCCCGGCGCGGACGAGAACTCCAGCAGCAGCCGCATCTCGGTCGGCGTCAGCGCCACCGGGGCGCCACCCCTGCGGACCTCCATGCCGTCGGTGTCGACCTCCAGGTCACCGAAGACCAGGACACCGCCCTGGTCCTGCCCGGCCCGGTCCGCGTCACCACCGCCCGCCCCGCCGCCCGGACCGCCCGCGTGCCCGAAGCGGCGCAGCACGGCGCGGATCCGGGCCACCAGCACGGCGCCGTCGAAGGGCTTGGTGACGTAGTCGTCGGCACCGGCCTCCAGGCCCAGCACCACGTCGATCGAGTCGGCACGGGCCGACAGCATGATCACCGGCACGGTCGACTCGTCACGGATGCGGCGGCACAGGCTCACGCCGTCCATGCCCGGCAGCATCACGTCCAGCAGCGCGATGTCCGGCTGCCGCTGCCGGAAGGACTCCAGACCGGACAGCCCGTCCGGCATCGCGGTCACCGCGAAACCGTCGCGCTCCAGGGCGAGCTGCGTGGCCTCACGGATGACGTCGTCGTCCTCCACGAACAGGACATGGGTCTCGGCCATCGACGTGATCTCTCCGTGCTCTCTGAAGTGGCTGCTCAGTTCTTGCTGGGCGCGGGCGGTTCGCCGGGGCCGTCGATGCCGCCGTCACCGACCGTCTTGCTGTACTCGTTGTGCACCCGGTCGTGCTCGGTGAACTTGTTCCCCGTCCACCGGTAGGTGATCACGTCCTCGCCGGAGGGGTACGACACCGGGTCGCCCTCCGCGTACACCTGCTTGGTGACGATCAGGTCCCCCCGGTCGATCGCCGAGTAGACGGCCGGTTCCTCCAGGGAGAACACATTCTCGTACGTCGTGCCCTTGGCGTCGTCCTTCGCGTCCCCGAGACGGTACACATACGTCCCGACGCCCACGGCGTCCCCGCAGGTCAGCACGTTCACCACGACATCCGGCGTACCGGAGTCCGTGAGGGTCCCGTACGAGGTGTCCACCGGGTAGGCGTCCTCCACGCACGGCTTGAGGTCGTCCTTGACGCGGTCGCTGACCTTCGGGTCGTTCATGATCAGCCGGACCGCGTTCACCTTCTTCACCGGCGAGGACGACGACCCGGGGGGCGGGGCGCTCGTCGGCGTGCTCTGGTCGGCCCGGGCCGCGCCCTCGTCCCGGGTTCCCGTGCCGCCGGTGGAGCAACCGACCGTGAGCAGGCCGATGGCGGCGGCCACCGCCATCGCCGTGGTGCCCGCCGCCCGGATCCCGCCGGCGCCGCTCGCGTCGCTCCCGCTGTCTCTGGCGCTCAGGCCGCGCACCGCTCCCGCCCCCGTTCGTGGCCACGTCCGGCCGCGCGCTCCGCACGGCCGTCACGCTCCAGGGCGCGGGCGTCGATGTCCCGGCTCTCCAGCTCCTGGCGGAGGCGGGCGAGCGCCCGGTGAAGCGTGGACTTCACCGTACCGGTCGACATGCCCAGCGCGGCGGCCGTCTCCTCGGTGCTCATCTGCTCCCAGTGCCGCAGCACCACGACGCTGCGCTGCTTGGGCGCCAGCACCTT
>NZ_JBEPEL010000125.1:0-12740 GCF_040300825.1 Streptomyces sp. NPDC000229 | reverse complement strand
CGACCGGCGCGAGTTCGGCCAGCCACACGCCGTCGGGCCACGCCTGCGCGCCGCGCTCGGCGCCATGACCACACGAGGCAATCCGCAGTGAACTGGGACGACGACACCGACACCAGCAGCACGCCGGCCGCCGACGCCGCCGACCGGCTCGTCGGGGCGTCCGCCGACGGTGAGGACCAGGCCGTCGAGGCGGCCCTGCGCCCCAAGTCGCTGGGCGAGTTCGTGGGCCAGGAGCGGGTGCGCGAGCAGCTCGACCTGGTGCTCAAGGCCGCCCTGGCCCGGGGTGCCACCGCCGACCACGTCCTGCTGTCCGGTGCCCCGGGCCTCGGCAAGACCACCCTGTCCATGATCATCGCGGCGGAGATGGGCGCCCCCATCCGCATCACCTCCGGTCCCGCCATCCAGCACGCGGGCGATCTCGCCGCGATCCTCTCCTCCCTCCAGGAGGGGGAGGTGCTCTTCCTCGACGAGATCCACCGGATGTCCCGGCCCGCCGAGGAAATGCTCTACATGGCCATGGAGGACTTCCGCGTCGACGTCATCGTCGGCAAGGGCCCCGGAGCCACCGCCATCCCCCTGGAGCTCCCGCCCTTCACCCTCGTCGGCGCCACCACCCGCGCCGGCCTCCTGCCGCCCCCGCTGCGCGACCGGTTCGGCTTCACCGCCCACATGGAGTTCTACGCCCCGGCCGAGCTGGAGCGCGTCATCCACCGCTCCGCCCAGCTCCTGGACGTCGAGATCGAGGCCGACGGCGCCGCCGAGATCGCCGGCCGCTCCCGTGGCACGCCCCGCATCGCCAACCGCCTGCTGCGCCGCGTCCGCGACTACGCGCAGGTCAAGGCGGACGGCCTGATCACCCGCGACATCGCGGCCACCGCGCTCAAGGTGTACGAGGTGGACGACCGCGGCCTGGACCGGCTGGACCGCGCCGTGCTGGGGGCTCTGCTCAAGCTGTTCGGCGGCGGACCGGTCGGCCTGTCCACCCTCGCCGTCGCCGTGGGTGAGGAGCGCGAGACGGTCGAGGAGGTGGCCGAACCCTTCCTCGTGCGGGAGGGCCTGCTGGCCCGCACCCCCCGCGGCCGCGTCGCCACGCCCGCCGCATGGGCCCATCTCGGCCTCGTACCGCCGCAGGCAGGCGGCCCGGGAAGTGGACAACAGGGGCTCTTCGGGGCGTGACGGCGAGGAGACTCGCACGGCCAGGAACCGCGGTGCCATGCTGGGCGTTGTTCCAATGATGCGGACTCGCCTAGACTCCGCCGATGCCGACCCTTCAGGCCGGCGTACCCACCCCCGAAGATCAGGCCGCGGTTCCCCGCGACCGTGCGAAGGATTTGTCGTCCCGTGAGTATCGTGACTCTCCTGCCGTTCATCGTCCTCATCGGGGCCATGTTCCTGATGACCCGCTCTGCGAAGAAGAAGCAGCAGCAGGCGGTGGAAATGCGCAACCAGATGCAGCCCGGAACCGGCGTACGGACGATCGGGGGGATGTACGCCACCGTCAAGGAGGTCGGCGACGACACGGTCCTCCTGGAGGTCGCTCCAGGAGTCCACGCCGTGTACGCCAAGAACGCCGTCGGTGCCGTCCTCGACGACGAGGAGTACAACCGCATCGTGCACGGTGACGGTGACCTGAAGACCGACACCCCCGTGGTGCCGGACGACGCCTCCTCGCTCACCGAGGCCGACGCCGTCGACACCGCCGTCGTCGCCGACGACGCGAAGATCGACCTGGGCAAGAAGGACGCGGCCGACGAGGGCGAGACCGCTCCCGAGGCCAAGGACGCCAAGGCCGACGAGAAGACCGACGGCGACACCGACGCGAAGTAAGGCGTGCAGGCGGGCCGCGTCGCCGACCGGCGTGCGCGGTCCGTTCCGTGCCGACATACGCGGGGGATTCCCCACACCACTTCGTGGCCGCCCCGACGCTCACCCGGCGTAGCGGCGGTTGGACAGGGAGAAACGAGAAGGTGGCAGCACCCAAGAAGGGCCGAGGGCCGGCATCGGGGGGGCAGGGCAAGCCGGGGCGCGCCCTGGCCGCGATCCTGATCGCCATCGGCGCCCTGATCGGCGGGATGTTCTGGTCGGGCGAGACCACCCCCCGCCTGGGCATCGACCTCGCCGGCGGTACGAGCATCACGCTCAAGGCCGAGAGCGAGCCCGGCAAGCGGAACGCGGTCAACAACACCAACATGCAGACCGCGATCGGCATCATCGAGCGCCGCGTCAACGGCCTTGGTGTCTCGGAGGCCGAGGTCCAGCAGCAGGGCACCGAGCACATCATCGTCAACATCCCCCGGGCCACCGACTCCGAGAAGGCCCAGAAGCAGGTCGGCACGACCGCCGAGCTGTACTTCCGCCCGGTGCTCGCCGTCGCCGGCAGCGCGCCGCTCCCGGAGCCGTCCGCCGGCGGCACGCCGAGCGCCACGCCCAGCGGCAAGGCCTCGACCCCGCCCAGCCCGAAGCCCAGCGCCACCACGCAGGGCCGTGCCGTCCCGGAGGCCCTGAAGAAGGACGAGTCGCCGACGCCGAAGGCGAGCCCCTCCGGCAAGCCGGCCACCACTCCTGCCCCGCAGCCCTCCGCCTCCGGTGCCGCGGCGATCGCCGCGCTCGACAAGCAGTTCGCCGCTCTGGACTGCACGCCGAAGAAGGACACCAAGGAGGTGCCCAACCCGGCCCAGAACGCGGACCCGGCCAAGCCGACCGTGGCCTGTGGCACCGAGGGTGACGCCAAGTACATCCTCGGCCCCGCCGAGGTCGCCGGCACGGACGTCGACGAGGCGCAGGGCGTCCTCGACCCGCAGCGCGGCCGCTGGATCGTCCAGCTCGGCTTCACCGACGCGGGCACCAAGAAGTTCGCCGCGACCACCGGCAAGCTCGCGAGCCAGGTCCAGCCGCAGAACCAGTTCGCGATCACGCTCGACGGCCAGGTCGTCTCCGCCCCGTCCGTCAGCAGCGCCATCGGCGGCGGCAGCGCCGAGATCTCCGGCAGCTTCGACCAGGCCTCCGCCACCGAGCTGGCCAACATCCTGTCCTACGGTGCGCTCCCGCTGTCGTTCGAGCAGGAGAGCGTCACCACGGTCACCGCCGCGCTCGGCGGTGAGCAGCTGAAGGCCGGTCTCGTCGCGGGTGCCATCGGTCTCGCCCTCGTCGTGATCTACCTGGTGGTCTACTACCGCGGCCTGTCGGTCATCGCGCTCCTCAGCCTCCTGGTCTCGGCGGCCCTGACCTACGCGCTGATGTCGCTGCTCGGCCCGGCCATCGGTTTCGCGCTGAACCTGCCGGCCGTCTGCGGCGCCATCGTGGCCATCGGTATCACCGCCGACTCGTTCATCGTGTACTTCGAACGGGTCCGGGACGAGATCCGCGAGGGCCGCACCCTGCGGCCCGCCGTCGAGCGCGGCTGGCCGCGTGCCCGGCGCACGATCCTGGTCTCCGACTTCGTGTCGTTCCTCGCCGCGGCCGTGCTGTTCATCGTGACCGTCGGCAAGGTGCAGGGCTTCGCCTTCACCCTGGGTCTGACGACCCTCCTCGACGTCGTCGTGGTGTTCTTCTTCACCAAGCCGCTGATGACGTTGATGGCCCGCACCAAGTTCTTCAGCAGTGGTCACCCGTGGTCGGGTCTGGACCCGAAGCGGCTGGGAGCCAAGCCCCCGCTGCGCCGCTCGCGGCGCGTCTCCGTCACCACCGAACCGAAGGAGGCGTGAGATGTCACGACTCGGCAGCATGGGCGCTCGCCTGTACCGCGGTGAGGTCGGGTACGACTTCGTCGGCAAGCGGATGCTCTGGTACGGCGTCTCCATCCTGATCACCATCACGGCCATCGCCGGACTGATGGTGCAGGGCCTCAACATGGGCATCGAGTTCAAGGGCGGCGTCGTCGTCACCACGCCCAAGCTCTCGGTGTCCACCGAGGAGGCGCGGGAGACGGCGGAGGAGATCTCCGGTCACATCCCGATCGTCCAGGAACTGGGCAGCGGTGGCCTGCGCATCCAGATCAGCGATGTGACCACCTCCGAATCCAACAAGATCAAGTCCGAGCTGGCGTCCGACTTCGGCGTCGCCACCAACGACCTGACCGCCGACATCGTCGGCCCGAGCTGGGGCGAGCAGATCGCCAACAAGGCCTGGACGGGCCTCGGGGTCTTCATGGTCCTCGTGGTGGTCTACCTGGCGATCGCCTTCGAGTGGCGCATGGCCATCGCCGCGCTGATCGCCCTGATCCACGACCTCACCATCACCGTGGGCATCTACGCCCTGGTGGGCTTCGAGGTCACCCCGGGCACCGTGATCGGTCTGCTGACCATCCTCGGTTACTCCCTCTACGACACCGTCGTCGTCTTCGACGGTCTCAAGGAGGCGTCGAAGGACATCACCAAGCAGACCCGCTGGACGTACAGCGAGATCGCCAACCGCAGCCTCAACAGCACCCTGGTCCGCTCCATCAACACCACGGTCGTGGCGCTGCTGCCGGTGGCCGGCCTGCTGTTCATCGGCGGCGGTGTCCTCGGCGCGGGCATGCTCAACGACATCTCGCTGTCGCTGTTCGTGGGTCTCGCGGCCGGTGCGTACTCGTCGATCTTCATCGCCACCCCGCTCGTCGCCGACCTCAAGGAACGCGACCCGCAGATGAAGGCGCTGAAGAAGCGCGTCCTCGCCAAGCGCGCCGCCCAGGCCGCCGGGAAGGGCACCTCGGAGGACGGCTCCACCGAGTTCGCCGACGCCGCCGAGCGTCAGGACGACGAGCCGCAGGACGCCGCACCCGCCGGCGCCGTGGTCGGGCAGCGCCGCCAGCCCACCCGCGGGCGGGGCAAGCGCCGATGACCGTCACCACGCAGGAGCTGCTGCTCAGCCGCATCCGGGACGTCGCGGACCACCCCATCCCCGGCGTGACGTTCAAGGACATCACGCCGCTGCTCGCGGACCCGGAGGCGTTCGCCGCCCTGACCGAGGCGCTGACGGAGCTCTGCGTACGGCACGGCGCGACGAAGATCGTCGGCCTGGAGGCGCGCGGCTTCATCCTGGCCGCGCCGGTCGCCGTCACCGCCAAGCTGGGCTTCGTCCCGGTACGCAAGGCGGGCAAGCTCCCCGGCGCGACGCTGAGCCAGGCGTACGAGCTCGAATACGGCACCGCCGAGATCGAGGTGCACGCCGAGGACCTCCTCCCCGGCGACCGCGTCATGGTCATCGACGACGTCCTCGCCACCGGGGGCACCGCCGAGGCGTCGCTGGAGCTGATCCGGCGGGCCGGCGCCGAGGTCGCGGGTGTCGCCGTCCTCATGGAGCTCGGCTTCCTGGGCGGCCGCAGCCGCCTGGAGCCGACCCTGGCCGGCGCTCCGCTGGAGGCGCTGATCACGCTCTGACCAGCGTGCACACGGCACGGAAACGGGCACCCGGAACACCGGGTGCCCGTTTCGCGCTGTTCGGCGTGCGGCTGCCGGGCGATCGTGCCCCGTCCGAGGGGAAGCCGCCCGTCCGAGGTCAGTACCATGGGATTCCGGGCCTGACCGGGGGACCCGGACCCGCACGAGGAGCGCTCTTGCCAGACGAGGCCCAGCCACTCTCCGCCGCGAAGCCCGAGCAGCAGGCCGACCAGGCCGCGGCGCCCACAGCCACGCCCCCCGACAAGGCCGCGCCGAACAAGGCGGCGGACGCGAAACCGGCCACGCCCCAGCGCGCCCAAGGCCCGGCCCCCGTCTCGGCCCCCAAGCCCACGCCGCCCGCCGTCGCCCGCTCCGGCGGCTCCTCCAACCGCGTGCGCGCCCGCCTCGCCCGCCTCGGCGTCCAGCGCTCGTCGCCGTACAACCCGGTCCTGGAGCCCCTGCTGCGCATAGTCCGCGGCAACGACCCGAAGATCGAGACGTCGACGCTCCGCCAGATCGAGCGCGCCTACCAGGTCGCCGAGCGCTGGCACCGCGGCCAGAAGCGCAAGAGCGGCGACCCGTACATCACGCACCCGCTCGCCGTCACCACCATCCTCGCCGAGCTCGGCATGGACCCCGCGACACTGATGGCGGGCCTCCTCCACGACACCGTCGAGGACACCGAGTACGGCCTGGAACAGCTCCGCAAGGACTTCGGCGACCAGGTCGCCCTCCTCGTCGACGGCGTCACCAAGCTGGACAAGGTCAAGTTCGGCGAGGCCGCGCAGGCCGAGACCGTGCGCAAGATGGTCGTCGCCATGGCCAAGGACCCCCGCGTCCTGGTCATCAAGCTCGCCGACCGCCTGCACAACATGCGCACCATGCGCTATCTCAAGCGGGAGAAGCAGGAGAAGAAGGCCCGCGAGACCCTCGAGATCTACGCGCCGCTGGCTCACCGCCTGGGCATGAACACCATCAAGTGGGAGCTGGAGGACCTCGCCTTCGCGATCCTCTACCCCAAGATGTACGACGAGATCGTCCGCCTCGTCGCCGAGCGCGCCCCCAAGCGCGACGAGTACCTCGCCATAGTGACCGACGAGGTCCAGGCCGACCTGCGCGCCGCCCGCATCAAGGCCACCGTCACCGGCCGGCCGAAGCACTACTACAGCGTCTACCAGAAGATGATCGTCCGCGGCCGTGACTTCGCGGAGATCTACGACCTGGTGGGCATCCGCGTCCTCGTCGACACGGTCCGCGACTGCTACGCCGCCCTCGGCACCGTCCACGCGCGATGGAACCCGGTCCCCGGCCGGTTCAAGGACTACATCGCGATGCCGAAGTTCAACATGTACCAGTCGCTGCACACGACGGTCATCGGACCCAACGGCAAGCCCGTCGAGCTGCAGATCCGCACCTTCGACATGCACCGCCGCGCCGAGTACGGCATCGCCGCGCACTGGAAGTACAAGCAGGAGGCCGTCGCCGGCGCCTCCAAGGTGCGCACCGACGTACCGAAGAACACCGGGCGCGGCCAGGACACCGTCAACGACATGGCGTGGCTGCGCCAGCTGCTGGACTGGCAGAAGGAGACCGAGGACCCCAGCGAGTTCCTGGAGTCGCTCCGCTTCGACCTGTCCCGCAACGAGGTCTTCGTCTTCACCCCGAAGGGTGACGTCATAGCGCTGCCCGCGGGCGCCACCCCGGTGGACTTCGCGTACGCCGTCCACACCGAGGTCGGCCACCGCACCATAGGAGCGCGGGTCAACGGGCGGCTCGTACCGCTCGAATCGACCCTCGACAACGGCGACCTGGTGGAGGTCTTCACCTCCAAGGCCGCCGGCGCGGGCCCGTCCCGCGACTGGCTGGGCTTCGTCAAGTCGCCGCGCGCCCGCAACAAGATCCGCGCCTGGTTCTCCAAGGAGCGCCGCGACGAGGCCATCGAGCAGGGCAAGGACGCCATCGCGCGCGCCATGCGCAAGCAGAACCTGCCGATCCAGCGCATCCTCACCGGCGACTCACTGGTCACTCTCGCGCACGAGATGCGCTACCCCGACATCTCCTCGCTGTACGCGGCGATCGGCGAGGGCCATGTCGCCGCCCAGGGCGTCGTCCAGAAGCTGGTGCAGGCCCTCGGCGGCGAGGAAGCCGCCAGCGAGGACATCGCCGAGTCCGCGCCGCCCTCGCGCGGCCGTGGCAAGCGGCGCGCCAAGGCCGACCCGGGCGTCGTCGTCAAGGGTGTCGAGGACGTCTGGGTCAAGCTCGCCCGCTGCTGTACGCCGGTGCCGGGCGACCCGATCATCGGCTTCGTCACCCGCGGCAGCGGCGTATCGGTTCACCGCGCCGACTGCGTCAACGTGGACTCGCTGTCGCAGCAGCCCGAGCGGATCCTCGACGTCGAATGGGCGCCCACCCAGTCCTCGGTCTTCCTGGTCGCCATCCAGGTCGAGGCCCTGGACCGCTCGCGGCTCCTGTCGGACGTCACCCGCGTCCTGTCCGACCAGCACGTCAACATCCTGTCGGCGGCCGTCCAGACCTCCCGCGACCGGGTGGCCACCTCCCGCTTCACCTTCGAGATGGGCGACCCCAAGCACCTGGGCCACGTCCTGAAGGCGGTACGGGGCGTGGAGGGCGTGTACGACGTGTACCGCGTGACATCGGCCCGCAGGCCGTAACCAGGCAGCGAAAAGGGCCTCCCCTGCAGGGGAGGCCCTCTTCGCGTACGGGTGCGCGTCAGCCGCCGAACTCCTGGAGGCCCTTCAGAGCCTGGTCCAGCAGCGCCTGCCGGCCCTCCAGCTCACGGGCGAGCTTGTCCGCCTTGGCGTCGTTGCCCGCCGCCCGGGCCGCGTCGATCTGCTTCTGCAGCTTGTCGACCGCGTCCTGGAGCTGGCCCGTCAGACCCGCCGCACGCGCGCGTGCCTCCGGGTTCGTACGGCGCCACTCGGCCTCCTCGGCCTCCTGGATCGCCCGCTCCACGGTGTGCATCCGGCCCTCGACCTTGGGACGGGCGTCGCGCGGTACGTGACCGATCGCCTCCCACCGCTCATTGATGGCCCTGAAAGCCGCCCGGGCCGCCTTCAGGTCCTTCACCGGCAGCAGCTTCTCGGCCTCGCCGGCGAGCTCCTCCTTCAGCTTGAGGTTCTCCGCCTGCTCGGCGTCACGCTCCGCGAAGACCTCGCTGCGCGCCGCGAAGAAGACGTCCTGGGCACCGCGGAAACGGTTCCACAGGTCGTCCTCGTGCTCGCGCTGGGCCCGGCCCGCCGCCTTCCACTCCGCCATCAGCTCGCGGTACCGGGCGGCCGTCGCGCCCCAGTCGGTGGAGCCGGACAGCGCCTCGGCCTCGGCGACCAGCTTCTCCTTGACCTTGCGGGCCTCCTCGCGCTGCGCGTCCAGCGACGCGAAGTGCGCCTTGCGGCGCTTGGAGAACGCCGACCTGGCGTGCGAGAAACGGTGCCAGAGCTCGTCGTCGGACTTCCGGTCCAGCCGCGGCAGGCCCTTCCAGGTGTCCACCAGCGCCCGCAGCCGCTCACCCGCGGCCCGCCACTGCTCGCTCTGCGCCAGCTCCTCCGCCTCGGCGACCAGCGCCTCCTTGGCGTGCCGGGCCTCGTCGGTCTGCTTCGCCTTCTGCGCCTTGCGCTCCTCGCGCCGCGCCTCCACCGTCTCGACCAGCTTGTCGAGCCGCTTGCGGAGCGCGTCGAGGTCGCCCACGGCGTGGTGCTCGTCCACCTGATGACGGATGTGGTCGATCGCGGCCATGGCGTCCTTGGCCGACAGGTCGGTGGTCTTCACCCGCTTCTCGAGGAGGCCGATCTCGACAACCAAGCCCTCGTACTTGCGCTCGAAGTAGGCCAGTGCCTCCTCGGGAGATCCGGCCTGCCACGATCCGACGACCTTCTCGCCGTCGGCTGTACGCACGTACACGGTGCCCGTCTCGTCGACGCGGCCCCACGGGTCGCTGCTCACAGCGCCTCCTCCACATGATGCCGACGAGGGCGGTCACCCCCGGGCATCGTCCACAGTTCCCTGACGGGCCTCGCCCGCCCTCCACAACGCGACAGTCCAGGCCGCGCTGCACAACGCCAATCTAGGCGACCGGCCGCCCGGCTGTCCGCACTCAGCGCGACCGAATTCGCCGGTTCACGCAGGAGCGACGTCCTGCCTCACGTCCAGGATCACGCCTTGTCGACGGTGGCCTTCTTGATGGTGACGGCCTTCTTGGGCGCACCGTCGGTGGCGCCACCCTCGACCCCGCCCTTGGCCACGTCCTGGACGACCTTCAGACCGGCCGCGTCGATCGTGCCGAAGGGGGTGTACTGCGGGGGCAGCTTGGTGTCCTTGTAGACGAGGAAGAACTGGCTGCCGCCCGAGTTCGGCTCCGAGGTCTTGGCCATCGCCACCGTGCCGGCCGGATACGTCACCGCGCCGTCCGCACCCGCCTTGCCCAGGGCACCGAGGTTCTCGTCCGGGATGGTGTAGCCGGGACCGCCCGTGCCGTCGCCCTTCGGGTCGCCGCACTGGAGCACGAAGATGCCCTTCGTGGTCAGGCGGTGGCACCTGGTGCTGTCGAAGAACTTCTTGTCGGCCAGGTGCTTGAACGAGTTCACCGTACGGGGCGTCTTCGCGGCGTCCATCGTGATCGAGACGGCGCCGTGGTCGGTCGTGAGCGCCATCGTGTACTTCGCCTTGGCGTCGATGGCCATCTTCGGCTCGTCGGCCTTCGGCTCCGGCGAGGAGTCGCCCGGCGACGACGAGGGGAACTCGACGGGCTTCTTCGCGTCCGCGGCGGACTCATTGCGGAAGTTCGTGTACGCCCCCGCTCCCAGAACCAGCGCCACGGCGACCGAGGCAACGATGATCCTGGTACGGCGCTTGGCCTTGCGCTGAGCCTCCGCCCGGCGCTTCTGCTGCCGCTCGAACTTCTCCCGGGCGAGCTGGCGCCGCCGCTGATCGCTGGTGACCACCGGGTCTTCTCCTTGTGGGTCGTCTGTCCTGTCCTGGCCGAGTGTGCCCGTACCGTATACGGGTTGGCTGTGGAATGAGCAGCGCCGGTAGGCTCTGATCTGCTGCATTCCTCACCGGACCACGCGTGCCGGACGACTCTTTAAGGACGATCGTGCTCATTGCCGGGTTCCCCGCCGGGGCCTGGGGCACCAATTGCTACCTGGTCGCCCCCGCCGCAGGCGAGGAGTGCGTGATCATCGACCCCGGCCACCAGGCCGCCCAGGGAGTCGAGGAGACGCTCAAGAAGCATCGGCTCAAGCCCGTGGCCGTCGTCCTGACCCATGGCCACATCGACCACGTCGCCTCCGTCGTCCCGGTCTGCGGCGCCCATGACGTACCCGCGTGGATCCACCCCGCCGACCGGTACATGATGAGCGACCCGGGGAAGGCCATCGGCCGCTCCATCGGCATGCCGCTCCTGGGCGAGCTGACCGTGGGGGAGCCGGACGACGTCCGCGAGCTGACCGACGGGGCGAAGCTGAGCCTCGCCGGCCTGGAGCTGACCGTGTCGCACGCGCCCGGCCATACCAAGGGGTCGGTGACCTTCGGGATGCCCGAGGCCGCGGACATCCCGCCGGTCTTCTTCTCGGGCGACCTGCTCTTCGCCGGCTCCATCGGACGCACCGACCTGCCGGGCGGTGACATGGCCGAGATGCTCGATTCGCTGGCGCGCGTGTGCCTCCCGCTCGACGACTCGACCGTGGTGCTGTCCGGCCACGGCCCCCAGACGACCATCGGCCGCGAGCGCGCCACCAACCCGTACCTGCGCGAGGTGGCGGCCGGCCAGGGAGCGGCCCCCGCTCCTCGACGAGGAATGTGACGAGAGAATCCCCGTGAGTACCTTCCAGGCCCCCAAGGGCACCTACGATCTGCTGCCGCCGAGTTCCGCGACGTACCTCGCCGTCCGCGAGGCGATCTCCGCGCCGCTGAAGAACTCCGGCTACGGATACGTCGAGACCCCCGGCTTCGAGAACGTCGAACTGTTCGCCCGCGGTGTCGGCGAGTCCACCGACATCGTCACCAAGGAGATGTACGCCTTCGAGACCAAGGGCGGCGACAAGCTGGCCCTGCGCCCGGAGGGCACCGCGTCCGTGCTGCGGGCGGCGCTGGAGGCCAACCTGCACAAGCAGGGCAACCTCCCCGTCAAGCTCTGGTACTCGGGCTCCTACTACCGCTACGAGCGCCCGCAGAAGGGCCGCTACCGCCACTTCTCCCAGGTGGGCGCCGAGGCGATCGGCGCCGAGGACCCCGCGCTGGACGCCGAGCTGATCATCCTGGCCGACCAGGCGTACCGCTCGCTGGGCCTGCGGAACTTCCGCATCCTGCTGAACTCGCTGGGTGACAAGGAGTGCCGTCCGGTCTACCGCGAGGCCCTCCAGGGCTTCCTGCGCGGCCTCGACCTGGACGAGGACACCCGCCGCCGTGTCGACATCAACCCCCTGCGGGTCCTCGACGACAAGCGCGCGGACGTCCAGAAGCAGCTGGTGGGCGCCCCGCTGCTGCGTGACTACCTGTGTGACGCGTGCCTGGCCTACCACCAGGAGGTGCGCGGGCTGCTGACGGCGGCGGGCGTGGTCTTCGAGGACGACGAGAAGCTGGTGCGCGGCCTGGACTACTACACGCGGACCACGTTCGAGTTCGTCCACGACGGTCTCGGTTCGCAGTCCGCGGTGGGCGGCGGCGGCCGCTACGACGGTCTGTCCGAGATGATCGGCGGTCCGGCCCTTCCGTCGGTGGGCTGGGCGCTGGGTGTGGACCGCACGGTCCTGGCGCTGGAGGCCGAGGGCGTCACCCTCGACCTGCCGGCCACCACCAGCGTGTTCGCCGTCCCGATCGGCGAGGAGGCCCGGCGCCGGCTGTTCGGCGTGGTCACCGAGCTGCGCAAGGCGGGGCTGGCCACGGACTTCGCGTACGGCGGCAAGGGCCTCAAGGCCGCGATGAAGGCCGCCAACCGCAGCGGCGCCCGGTACGCCCTCGTGCTGGGCGAGCGCGATCTCGCCGAGGGCGTTGCCCAGCTCAAGGACATGGAGTCCGGCGAGCAGGAGCCGGTGGCCCTCGACGGACTCGTCGAGAAGCTCCTCTCGCGGCTCGTCTGACGCCCCGGACACCCCGGCCCCGGCCGGGGTGTCCTTATCTCCACCGAACGGCGGACGGCGCCCGCCATGCGGCAGAATGAGCCCTCATGACGACAGCAGCAGTTGACGACGTCTCCTCCGGCCACGGCACGCCGACGACGACCGGCAGCAGCCGCGCGTTCGCGTGGATGCTGGTGGTCACGGGCGCGGCGGGGCTGCTTGCTGCGTGGGTGATCACGCTCGACAAGTTCAAGCTGCTGGAGGACCCGAACTTCACCCCGGGGTGCAGCCTGAACCCGGTCGTCTC